>JAPULC010000304.1 GCA_027295305.1 Gammaproteobacteria bacterium | reverse complement strand
CGCGCCTGGCACCAACAGGTGAAGAAGTTGAAAAAGTCGTAGGCGGGCGGGGCCGCCTACGACTGCGCTTCAGGGCCGCATGCCGACTGATACGAGCTTGCCATCGTCGCTGTAGACCGATTCCCCGAGGGTGGATTTGATTTCCTTGAAGGTGCCGGGATCGAGCAGCAGATCCACCCGCTCGCGGACCGTGAGCTTACCCTGGCCGTGTTGTCGCTCGACACCTTCCGGCCCGCCCATGCGCTCGCCCAGACGGCGCTTGATCCGAAGCTCCTCGAGCTCTTTGTCCCAGCTCATACTCCCTCTCCATCGCTCCCGGCCCGATCTTATCGAATCGCGCGCGGATACGTCGCGTTTGTTCCCAGCACCCGCGCGAGGGATACTCGTGGGTTCGCGATAATAGCTGGGACAGGAGTACTACGTGTCGGGACCACTCGAGGGCTTGCGCATCATCGATCTCACGCGAGATGTGGCGGGCCCCTATGCGACCAAGCTGATTGCCGACTATGGCGCCGATGTCGTGAAGCTCGAGCCGCCGGGAGGAGATCCATCCCGCCAGTTCGGTCCGTTTCCGAGCGACGAGCCTCACCCCGAGCGGTCCGGGCTCTTTCTGCACTTGAACACCAACAAGCGTTCGTTGGTGGTGGACCCTTCGAGTCAGGACGGGGCGCAGACGATTCGAACCCTAGCTTCGGGTGCCGACGTGCTCATCGAGGACTATGCACCGGGAGAACCGGATCGGTGGGGTTGGGGTTGGAATGCGTTGAGCGAGCTGAACGACTCGCTCGTCATGGCCTCCATCACGCCGTACGGCCAGACAGGGCCCTACCGTGATTACCGCGCATCCGAGCTCACGTTGCAGGCAATGGGCGGTCCACTGTGTGCCAATGGACATCAAGACCGTGAGCCACTGAAGCTCGCGGGGCACTACGCCGAGTATCACGCCGGATGCGTCGCTGCGCTTGCGATACTGGTCGCGCTGCGACGTGCGGAACGATCCGGCGATGGCGATTGGATCGATCTCGCGTTGCATGAATGTCAGGCGGGTTGTCGCGATCGGCAGACCGTCTTTCTGACGATGGCATCGTATTCGGGATTGGCTGTCGGCCGTCTTGGATCGGCACCGCGACGTATCGGTGCGGGGGTGCGCCGGTGTGTCGATGGTTACGTCAACATCATGGGTGCGGGTAACAGGCTCGCTCGTCTGCTGCGGATGATCGGACGAGAGGATGTGCTCGAGCATCCTGACTACAGCCCGAGACAGCTCACGGATGAACTCCAAGTCGATCTCGAAGCATCATACAGTGCCTGGCTCGAGGACAAGCCTAAGGGCAAGGCAATGGAAGAGGCTCAGGCCCACGGTTTGCTGGCCGGGGCCGTGAATACAATCGCCGATGTGCTGCGCGATCCGCACTACAGAGAGCGCGGCGCTTGGGACACCATCGAGCATCCCGAGGCGGGCACATTCGAATATCCGGGCCGACCTTTCGTCATGGAACGCTCGCCACGTCCGACGCCACGAAGAGCGCCGCTTTTGAACGAGCATGGCTCTCAGGTGAAGAACGAGGTGCCGAGCGAGGCGCGGGTGACGCGGCCAAAAGCCACCGGTCAGGGTTCGCTTCCCCTCGAAGGATTGCGAGTGGCCGAGATCACTGTGGTTTGGGCGGGCCCTCACGTCACACAACTGCTCGGCGAGTGGGGCGCGGATGTGGTGCGCGTGGAGCCGATGAACAAGATTCAGCCCTATACCCGTGGGCTCGAGAGTCTCCCGAGTCGCGCACGCATTCAGGAGCTAGCCGCCCGCGGCGTGCCAATGCGCCTGGCAGGTAACGACCCGGGCAATGATCCCTGGAATCGAAACGCGGCATTCAACTCCCACGCGCGCAACAAACGCTCCATGGCGTGCGACATCATGTCTCCGGAGGGCCGCGAAGCATTCCTGCGACTCATCGAGCATTGTGACGTGCTGGTGGAAAACAACGTGCCCGAGACCATCGACAAGGCGAATCTCGGCTGGGAGGAGCTTCGCCGCATCAACCCGCGACTGATCATGCTGCGCATGCCGGCATTTGCACTCGAAGGTCCCACCCGCAACTACCGTGCGTTTGGATTGCACGTCGAGGCGATGATCGGCCACACGCATCTGCGCGGCTATCCGGGGGAGAGCCCGGAAATGCTGAGCGAGTCCCTCGCGAGCGACGGGATCTCGGGTGTACAGGGCGCAGTGGCCGTGATGATGGCTCTTCGCCATCGTGAGCGCACCGGCGAAGGTCAACTGATCGAGTTGCCACTCACGGAAGGGTTCTTTCCGATTCTCGGTGAGTTCGTGATGGACTACACCATGAACGGACGTGACACGCCGACGCAGGGAAACCGCCATCCGTGGCATGCGCCCCACAACGTCTATCCCTGCACGGGAGAAGACAACTGGATTGCGATTGACGTCGGCAGCGATGAGGAATTCGTTTCGCTGTGCGATGTGCTCGAAGCGAAGCATCTTTCCATGGACGAGCGATTCGGCACGACTGCAAGCCGCAGAGAGCACCTGGACGAGCTGGACGCCGAGCTCTCGTCACTGACGCGCTCGCGTGACAAAGAGAAGCTCTTTCACGAGCTGCAGAACGCGGGCCTGTGTGCAGCACCGGTGCGCAATGCGGTAGAGGTGCTCGATGATCCACAACTGAAGGCGCGGGGGTTTTTCGAAGAGCTCGAGACGGCGGACGATCGAAGCCGTTATCGTTATCCGGGGCTCGTGTGGCGAATGGCGAACACGCCGAATTCGCTTCGCATCCCGCCGGTGCGATTGGGGGAGCACAACCGCGAGATCTATTGTGACCTGCTCGGCTACGCACCCGAGGAGCTAGCGGAGCTGGAGAGGCGCGGACTCGTGGGCAGTGCCTACCCGGACGAGATGTGGCGAAGGGACTAGCGGCCGACCGAGGAGTCGGCTGAACAACGATTTGGCAATCGTTTTTCTGCTCCTCAGTCCCTAGTCTTCTTCCTCTTCCACGGATCTTCGCTGAAACTCCGCCAGCCGCAGCATCACCAGCATCGAATCGAGGTCGCCTTCGAACGCTTGGTCTCGGACCAATCCAAACAGCCGTTCCAGGTCCTCGTCTGACACCTGAGGAACGCTTTCGAAGCGCGAAAACAACTGGGCGAGGCGGTCACGGGTCGCATCTCTGACAACGACGTTGTCGTCACCTCGAACCACGGTATCGCCTCCCCCGATGAAATCGCAGCCGAGCAACAGCATCACCGATAGGCACAAGATTAGGGTCCGCATGACAGCTCTCCTTCTGATGACGGTCTGAATCATACCGAGTTTGTGGGAGCGTGCTTCGGGAACTACGGATGCCCGGTTATTGCGCTCGTCGCCTGGATCCGCCAATCTCGACTCGTGCCTGTATCGACATTGGGGAAGAAGAGGGGGGACTGAACATGCAACATCTGGAAGGTAAGACCGCCATCGTCACGGGTGGAGGACGTGGCATCGGGCGCGGCATCGCCTTGCTGCTGGCCGATCAGGGCGCCTCGGTGATCGTCGCGGACTACGGAGCGTCCGTGACAGGAGAAGGCCTGAGCAGTGAGCCGGCCGATGAGGTCGTGGGGCTCATCAAAGAGCAGGGCGGCGATGCCATCGCCAACTACACGGACGTCTCCGACCACAGCCAGGCGAAGGAGCTTGTCGATCTCGCGCTCAACACCTGGGGCAAGCTCGACATTCTCGTCAACGTCGCCGGGATTCTGCGCGAGCGGATGATCTTCAACATGAGCGAGGACGAGTGGGACGATGTCATTCGTGTGCATCTCAAGGGCACGTACAACACCACGCACTTTGCATCGATCCACTGGCGCGAGCGCAAGGAATTCGGACGCCTGATCAACTTCAGCTCCAGCGCGGGCATCAACGGCTCGGCGGGACAGCCGAACTACGCGGCGGCAAAGGCGGGCCTCATCGGCTTCACCAAGTCCTGTGCCAACGCGCTGTGGCGCTACAAGGTCACGGCCAACGCGATTGCACCGGGCGCATCGACACGCATGACCGACCGAGGCCGCGCGGTCCACAACCTCACGTTGGCGGGCCAGGCCCCGAGCGTGGAGGCGCAGGGCACGGAGCGAGATCCCGTCCACGTGGCGCCGATCGTCGCTTATCTCTGCTCGGATGCGGCAGCGAACGTGTCCGGTCGAGTCATCGGCGCTAGCGGACATCAGGTGACGCTCTATAGCGACATCGTGCCGGAGCGCCAGATCTTCTCGGACGGACCGTGGGACATCGATCGACTGTTCGAGCGCGCCCCAACGACTTTGTTCAGGGGTCTTGAATCGCAGGTGAGCAACCCCCCGACGGGGGAAGCGTAGATTTTCGCGCTGGATAATCTCCCGTAGGAGCGGTTTTTTGTGGGAGCGGCTTTAGCCGGGGGCGCCTACTTAGCCGCGAATGCTGCAGCCAGCGAAACCTACCGTTCGCGGCTGAAGCCGCTCCCACACAAGAAAACTCTGCCACGCGCCGTGGGGCTTGCGAGTCGAAGCATTTCTGGATGAAGCTGCGCCCACGGGTTCCTCATGGCGAACCAGGTCCTCGTGCAGCTCGTTCAGACGCGCGAAGAGATCCTTGTGCTCGAAGTCGAGCTCGTCTACCCCGATGAGATAGGCATCGTCCCACTGGAACAGTGCCATCTGCAGCCGCCTAACGACCAGTGAACTTCGGCTCGCGCTTCTCCCGAAACGCCTGCCCGGCCTCACGGGCATCTTCGGTCGCCATGGTCCCTTCCTCGAGGGCAAGGGACAGCGGGAGCACCAGATTCGAGACCATCTTGATGTATTTG
>JAPULC010000303.1 GCA_027295305.1 Gammaproteobacteria bacterium | reverse complement strand
CATTGGGCAGTGCGTTTGGCATGTCCGCTATACACCCGAAAGCGGACATAGAAGGTCGCGCTTTCAATGTCCGCTAATAGCCATAACCGGACATTGGGCGGACGCCATAAGCAACCGCAATTTGGCACGTTGCAATTCCGGTCCTGAAATGGACCGTCGCGGGCAACTACATTGCCGGCACGTGGGCCTACAGGTTTTGGTTAATCTGGGAGCACTGGTCCCGCGATCAAAACTAGAGCTCGCTCGCGTGATCTGGGTTTATTGCGCGCGCACCGAGATCGCGAGCGGCCGGAGCAATCGCAACCGCTTTGCGTCCAGCGCCTCGAAGACGAGGTACAGCGTCATCACCTTGGTGAGGTCGCGTTTGAGATTGCCGACCTCAGAAATATCGCGTTCGATAATGTATCCAGCACGAGCCGCCGAGCTGCCCCGCTGGCTGCATCGCTACAACTGGACTGGCCTCATGTTAGCATGAAGGCAAGCACACTCATCAGCCGCCTCGGTCTATCTGAGGACAACCTCATGCGACTCCACATCTAGTTAGCGCCGATCGATAAAAACACGTGGGCGTCGGGAATGAGCGCTCCGTTCTCCCTGCTGAAGACGAGTGAATCTGCCGCATCGAAGGTGAGGTGGATGGCTTCGCCGGCCGCAAAACGCGGCGCCGTTCCAGCCTCCAGCAGGCGTAGCGTCCCCATGTCAGTCTCGATGAAATAGAGCATCTCCCGGCCCATCATTTCCACATCGCCGATCCGCCCCGGCAGACCGTCTTCGGCAAAGCTGAGGTGTTCCGGTCGTAAACCTATGGTGACTGCACCTGCGGCCAGCCCAGCCCCACGCAGTATTCTGTCCCTGACCGAGACGACATCGCCGTGCGCGTGACCGTGGACCAAGTTGATCTGCGGAGCACCCACGAAGCTAGCGATGAAGATGTTGTTGGGACGGAGGTAGAGCTCCTGTGGGGTGCCGACCTGCTCGACGCGCCCCTTGCTCATGCAGACGACGCGATCGGCCATGGTCGTAGCCTCGATCTGGTCGTGCGTTACGAGGATCGTGGTGACGCCAATCTCCCGCTGCAGGTGGCGGATCTCAGCGCGCATTACAATGCGCAGCGTCGCGTCGAGATTGGATAGCGGTTCGTCGAGGAGGAGGAACTGCGGTCTTTTGACCAATGCCCGCGCGAGTGCCACGCGTTGTTGTTGGCCGCCTGAAATCTGGCTTGGGCGTCGGTCCAAGAGGTCTTCCACTCGGACCATGCGCGCCACGTCCTTGATGCGCTGCTCCGCTTCGGATTTCGAAATGCCCTTAAAGCGCAGTGGGAATTGGATGTTCTCGCGAACTGTCATGTGCGGATAGAGCGCGTAGGACTGGAATACGATCCCGACGTCGCGGTCCTTGGCTTCGACGTCGTTGACGACGTGGCCGTCGAATTTGATTGTACCGGTCGTCGGCCGATAGATGCCGGCCAACATCAACAAAGTCGTCGATTTGCCGCAGCCCGATGGACCCAGCAGGGCGACAAACTCTCCGTTTTCGATAACCAGATCCGTAGGCTCGAGGGCGACAACCTCCTCCCACCGCTTGGATACGTTCGAAAGCTCGATGCGCGCCATGGTTTCTATCCCTTGATGCCGCCGAGAGTGAGTTGCGCCAGAAAACGCTGGCAAAAGACGTACAGAAGCAGACTCGGAAGAATGTAGAAGACAGCGACCGCGGCCACGATGCCGTAGTCGACACCCATGATGTCGTCCGATACCCAGAAAAGGTACAGGCTCATCACCCAGTTCGACTTATCGAATAGCAGGGTGCGGACGAAAACGTACTCCTCCCAGCCCTTGATGAAGGCAAACACGGCGATCGCAATTATGCCGAACTTTACCTGTGGGAGCATGATACGAAGGAACGCTTGGCGCCTCGACGCGCCGTCCGTCATTGCGCTCATTTCCACCTCCCAAGGCACGGCGTCGAAGAAGCCTTTCATGATGAAGATCGCGAACGGCAACTCGAGCGTGCCGATCACGAGAATGACCCCGATCAGCGTGTTCAGCAGTCCCGTCCAATGCATCATCAGGAAGATGGGGATCACGAGCGTCATAGCGGGGATGGCGTGGAGCACAAGCAGCCACTTCAGAAACCCTGCCCGCCCACGGAAACGGAAGCGCGAGATGTAATACCCCGCCAGCGTCGCGACGCCGACGACGATGATGGTTTGAGCCACCGCAATCACCAGGGAGTTGAGTAACGCCGTCCACACCCAGGGGAACTGTTCGCCCCCAGCGACGCTCTGGCCGCGCAGCTCCTCGACCACATCGCGCGTCCACAGGAAGCGCCAGTTGGTGCCGTGGAGGTCGCCACCAATGCTTACGGCGATCACGACCAGCGCGATTGCGGCGATGGCCAAGTTTCCGGCGAGCCTGAGACCCGCATTGCGTACCAACACGCGCAACAGCGCAAAGGCAAAGACCGCCGGCATGAGCACGGCGCAGGCCCGCCACAAAACGAGCGCCTCGACCCCGCCGGTGCGTGCGGAAAAGGAGATCGTGAGCATCCAGAAGTAGGGCAGCATCACAGGTGCGGACACCACGACGAGGAAGCCGATAAGGAGGGCCTGCGTAGTCTTACGACGCGCCTTGGCCCGTCGCGCCAACCGATCCCAGTCATGTGCGGCCGGTGCAGCTAGGCCCATGTCATGACACCTCGATGCGGGGCGCCTGCAACAACCGCTGCATGTCGAACAAGCGCCACATCAGGAGTGCGGCTGCGATACCGATGACGACTAGCACGAGCGCGAGCGCCGCTCCGTAGGCGTATTGCCCGTTCTGGAAGGCGCGCTTATAGACGTAGAGCGCGTAGACGGTGGTGTCGAAGAAGGGACCCCCGTCGGTAATCAGCCAGATGTATTCGAAGCTCACCAAGAGAGAGAGTGTCTGATAGACGGTAATGAAAGAGAGCGGCCACCGGATCGCCGGCAGCGTCACATGCCAAACGATCGCAAGGCCGCCGGCACCGTCTGCGCGTGCCGCGTGATAAAGGTGCTCGGGGATTGCGCGTATCGCCGAGGTGAAGATCACCATGCCCATTGAGGCGCCGATGAAGCCATTTGCGAACACGATGAGCATCAGCGGGGCGTCGTTCATCAGGTCGATAGGCTCGAGCCCGAGCGCGCCGACCAAGATCTGATTGAGGAGCCCGTTTTTCGTGGGGTCGATCGTCCAGGCCCATAGCAGGGCATAGACGACCGATGGGCTCATGCGTGGTAGGAGCCAAATCGCACGAAAGAAACCGCCGAGACGATCCGGCACCGCAGTGGTGACGAGCGCTAGGACCAGGCCGAAGGTGAGGTTGAATACGGCAAGCGTGAAGAAGACGTATATCAGCGTCAAACCGAGCGCTTTGCTCAGCCGCGCATCGCGCGTCACCATGCGTACGAAGTTCTTGGTCGTGACCTCGCTGACATCGAGCGTTCGGCCCATGTCCGTGAAAGCGATGCTGAGGTCGACCAACACCGGCGCGATGAAGAATAGGAGCAGGAGGATAAGCGCAGGCCCCATAAAGATGGCGAAGTTGAGACCCTGACGCGCTTTGATCGCGGATGGCGCTGCCGTCATGCGCAGGCAATCCATCCGCGGGCAGGGAGATACGTTCCAGCGATCTCCTCAGTCGAGGATGTCAACCTCCCCTCCGAGCTCTGCCTGCAATTCATCAATTATGAAATTCACGCCTTTCTCGACCGAAAGGCGTCC
>JAPULC010000302.1 GCA_027295305.1 Gammaproteobacteria bacterium | reverse complement strand
TCCGCACAAGGGCACAACGCCGGGCGGAACATGTCGACGAACGAACGCGAGCGTCTCCTTCTCGGCCTGGGCCTCGGACACGTGGCTCGCCCGAACCCGTTCCACCAACCCGGAATCCCGATGATGCGACTGATTCCACTGGTCCATGTCTCGAAGTCTTTCTACGTCCTGGTGAATCGCGAACACCGGACCCTCGGCAACGATCACGAGTTCCTTGTCGGTAACGACGGTGGCGATCTCGATGATCACGTGGCGCTCGGGATCGAGGCCGGTCATCTCGAGATCCATCCACACGAGGTGGCTGTCGTCCTGGGCATGCGTCATGTTCGCAATCTTCACCCCAAGGTGTGTAGCCTGGTGGGCTGTAGCATAGAAGAACTGCGCAAGCCGACAAAGCGACCGGTGGGGTACGATACAATCGGATCGTAACCTGGGGGAAATATGGATCGATCCGATCTTCGTCAGGCCACTGACGGAAGACATCACCTCTTGCCACGCGTCATCGAGCCAGAGACGCTCACGCCGTGGCTCGGCGATCCACGCATCCTCATCGTGGATCTGTCGCGGCGCGAGCTCTACGAGCAACTGCACGTCCCGGGGGCGGTACACGTAGTCACCCGAGACCTGGTCGCTGGCGTCAAGCCCGCCACCGGCAAGCTTCCACCTCGCGCGCAGCTGACGGCATTGTTCTCGCAGATCGGACTCGACGCCGCACGCCACGTGGTGGTCTACGACGACGAAGGTGGAGGGTGGGCCGGCCGATTCATATGGACGCTGGATGTCGTGGGGCACCAAGCGTGGTCGTATCTGAACGGCGGCATTCATGCATGGAGCGCGGCGGGGCTGCCGATGGAGTCGCAACCGGTGGTGCCCCGTCGCACCGAATACGAGGTGGAGTTGCATCCAAGGCCGGTGGCCGACGCTGAGGACATTCTCGAGCAATTGGATGACCCCCGACTCGTCCTCTGGGATGCCCGCTCGAAGGAAGAATACCGGGGAGAGCGCGTATCGGCCGCCCGGGGTGGCCACATTCCTGGAGCGGTCAACCTCGAATGGCTAGATCTCATGGATCCTGGGCGCCACTACCGACTGCGTGAGGATCTCGACACGTTGCTGGCCGAGCACGGGATTACCCCGGACAGGGACCTCATCGTCTACTGCCAGACGCATCACCGCTCAGGCCTCGCTTATCTGGTAGCCCGTTACCTGAACTACGACAACGTCCGCGGCTATCACGGCTCGTGGTCCGAATGGGGCAATCGCGACGACACGCCGGTGGAACAGGGCGGGTGAAGCGGCTCTACGTCACCCTCCAAATTCTGCTCCCCCATCACCTGCTTTCCCGGCTCGTCGGCGCTATCGCCCAATCACGATGGAAGTCCCTCACGCGCGCGCTCATTCGCGCGTTCATCCGCACCTACCGCGTCGATATGTCCCAGGCCCGGATAGAGGACCCGGAAGGCTATGCGAGCTTCACCGATTTCTTCGTGCGCGAGCTGAAGCAGGATGCCCGACCGTTGGACGGCGATCCCACGGTGCTCATTTCGCCCTGCGACGGCACCCTTTCACAAATCGGAGAAATGAACGCAGGCACCCTCGTTCAGGCCAAGGGTCTGGACTATTCCGCCGAAGAGCTATTCGGCGCGCATACCATTGCAGCACAACTCCAAGGGGGTCTGTACGCAACGATCTATCTCGCGCCGGCTGACTATCATCGTGTCCACACCCCAACCGAGGGAAAGCTCATTGGCGTGCGCCATATTCCAGGAAGGCTCTTCTCGGTCAACCCGACGACCACTGCACGCGTACCGAATCTCTTCACCCGCAACGAACGCGTAGTGATGTCGTTCGACACTCACGCCGGTCCCCTCGTGATGGTGCTCGTCGGCGCGATGATCGTCGGGAGCATTCACACGCGATGGACAGGAAAGGTCACGCGCGATCACAGAATCGACGCAGAGGTGTCACGAGGTGAAGAAGTCGCACAGTTTCGAATGGGGTCGACCGTGATTCTGTGCGTGCCGAGGGACACCGCGAAATGGGACGCACACCTTGTGCCGGGATGCGGTGTGCTCCTCGGTCAGCGCCTCGGTACACTCGTCGGCGAAAGACAGACTTGAAAATCGAAAAAATCCTGTGGAAAGCCGCTCCGCCGGGTCTTTCGAGGTTCCTTTTGGCCGCGATCGGCTCCCCTAGGCGAGTGTCTGTGGGAACGCGATCACCTCAGCCAACGACTCGCAACCCAGCTTTTGCATGAGCAACCGATCGACACCCAGCGCAACGCCTGAACACTCGGGGAGCCCGCGCGCCATCGCTGCAAGCAAGCGCTCATCGATCTCGACGGCATCTTGCCCACGCTGGGCACGGCGCGTCACGTCACGCTGGAAACGACGCCGCTGTTCCTCCGCGTCGGTCAATTCCTGATACCCGTTTGCAAGCTCGATGCCGTCCAAAACCAGCTCGAATCGCAGCGCAACCTCTGCGTCCCCTTCCCTGCACACTTGCGCGAGCGCAGCCCGACTCGCGGGGAATCGGTGCACGAACGCATTCGGGCGCAGCCGAGCAAGCGCTTCGTCGTAGAGCAGATCCACGACTCCCTCGACGTCGCCGAGTACCAACGGACTCAACTCGGAAAGCTCACGTCCGGCGAGGATTCGCAGATCGGTCTCGTCACACGCGAGCACATCGACGTCGAAAGCGTTCGCGAGCAGGTCTCGATATTCGATGCGCTCGATGGCGCGGGTGTCCATGCACGTTTGGACGAGCTGCTGCACCTCGTCCATCAACTCCTCCATTGTCCAAGCCGGTCGGTACCACTCGAGCATCGTGAACTCGACGTTGTGAAGCCGGCCATGTTCGCCGCCTCTGAACGCTCTCGTGACTTGATAAATCGGACCGCTTCCCGCTGCCAGCAAGCGCTTCATCGCGTACTCGGGAGAACTCTGAAGAAACCATGTGGTGCCCGCGATGCGGACCGCTATGTTCTGGACGCTGGGATCGGTCACGCCATAACGGCCGAGCACCGGGGTGTCCACCTCCATCACCGCGCGATCACTGAAAAATTTCCGGATGTCAGCCATGAGCTCGGCGCGCGCCACGAGCGCTTCGATCTCGGCACTCGGCAGCCACTCATCGGATCGAAGCTTCATCGGGCCGCCTCAGGATGACTTGACGCGATTCTGGTACTCGCCACTACGCGTATCGATGCGCAGCACATCACCAACGGAAATAAAAAGGGGTACCTTGATCACGGCACCCGTCGAGAGCGTTGCCGGCTTGGTGCCCCCTGTCGCGGTATCGCCTTTGAGCCCAGGATCGGTCTCGGCAACCTCGAGTTCGACGAAGTTCGACGGCTGCACGGAAATCGGATTATCATTCCACAGCGTGACCGCGCAAACATCCTCTTCCTTCAGCCAATCGCGAGCATCGCCTATCGTTTGCTCGCTTGCTTCGATCTGCTCGAAGCTCCCGTCGGTCTTCATGAAGTGCCAGAACTCGCCGTCCGTATAGAGATATTGCATGTCCGTCTCCAGCACGTCCGCAGCTTCGATCGATTCACCCGACTTGAACGTCCGCTCCCAGATTCTTCCGGAGATGAGATTACGAAACTTCACGCGATTGAACGCCTGACCTTTTCCGGGCTTCACGAACTCGTTCTCGACGATGTTGCAGGGATCGCCTTCGAGCAGCACCTTCAATCCGGAACGAAATTCGTTGGTAGAATACCGGGCCATCAGCGTTCTCGAATCCGCTTCATAGTTCCACAATGATACGTGCTTCTCCATTGCCGTGGCAGTCCGACGACTGGCGTAAGATACTGAAGTCGGCCATTCGTGATGGTGCGGAGCTGCTGCGCCGACTCGATATCGAACGCGACGACATATTCGTTCCGGACGACATATTCGTTCCGGACGGCAGTTTCGTTCCGGACGGCACACGCGTTCCACGCGAATTCAGTGTGCTCGTTCCACGCACCCTCCTTCAGCGAATGGAGCACGGTAATCCGGACGATCCCCTTCTGCGCCAGGTTCTCAGCACCACCGATGAACTCGTCAATCCCCCGGAATTCGTCCTCGATCCGCTGTCAGAGCGAACGCAATCTCCCCTCCCGGGGCTCCTGCACAAATACCACGGCCGCGTGTTGCTCACCCTGACAGGCGCGTGTCCCGTCCATTGCCGCTACTGCTTTCGACGCCACTTTTCGTACCCGACGCACGTCGACGAGGTCCGGCGCCAGGCGCTCGAATATGTGGCCCGGGATGAGTCCATCAGTGAAGTGATCCTCTCGGGGGGCGATCCGCTCATGCTGTCCGATGCACAGCTCGCGGCAGTGCTGGAGGGCATCGCTCGAATAGACCATGTGCGCCGGGTCCGCATCCACACTCGATTCCCCATCGCCATCCCACAACGCGTCACGAAGGAGCTTGCGGCGATGCTGGCTCGGCGCGAGCAGAAACCCGTGGTGGTGATTCATGCCAACCATCCCAATGAGCTCGATGGTGACGTCGCGCTCGCTCTCGACGCGCTGCATCGCGCTGGCTGCCAGCTCCTGAACCAGAGCGTGCTGCTTGCGGGAGTCAACGAGGATCCCGATGTGCTGGTGGAACTCTCCGAGCGACTGTTCGATCTACACGTTCTTCCCTATTACCTTCATCTTCTAGACCGCGTTCACGGTGCTGCGCACTTCGACGTGCCAGAATCTCGGGCGTCGCAGATCCACGCGGAGTTGAAACGCCGTCTTCCGGGATATCTGGTGCCACGGCTGGTACGCGAGTCCCCCGGGGGCGACGCCAAAACCGAGTTGCCAGCTTCACTGGTTTGATTCATAACTTATTGAAATTAAACGATTTAGTGATCATATTGGCCAGCTATACTCCATAGCAGGATGCCGCCGAGGTGTTCAGCGGAATGTTGGACGCGGGCGCACGGCTCGGTTTCCCGGACACGAGAAGGAAGATGTACGCGTCAACCTCGGCACCATCGCCGCCATGAAGACCACCCTCAGGCTGAACATCCCCCGCCAGCGGTTCGAGACGCTGTCGTTCTGTGGTGCAACCCCCGAGGCTATGCACGAGTGGGTCGCAAACCTTCCGGTGACGAACGTTATCGCAACCGCCATGCGGCTTTATGAGGGCATCATGGAGCTCAACCAGCTCCAATGTCATCCGGAGCATCGATTTCTCATGCTCGAAGAGCTACGCGGTGCCATCCATTCTCAATGCCGCTCGCTCTCGCTCACCTTCCTCAGGGGACCGCTGGTCCTGTCCGGCCATGCCCAGCAGCTCGCGGACCTCGTTCAGGCGCTGCAGAATCAACTCGCCATGGGCTACAAGGTAGTGGTGGCCGACGGCGTGCAGGCGCGCATCCGTTTCGGCCTGGACCCTCGGCCCCACCCTCACACGATGGCAAGCGCCCTGCATCGTGCTATCTCGGATCTCACCAGGAGCATCCTGTGCTCGTGTCAGCTCTACACCCATCCGCCCTCTGAGATATGGCTCGAGCTGCATCAGCTTTATCGCTTCGCCGAGATTAAGGAGATGCTCGAGGAAGAGGTGGCAGATCCGGAAAACGAGTTGATGGAACTCACCACCATCGGCAACGCCTATCTGCGGGCGGCGCTGCTCGGATGCGTCGAAGCGAACACCATGCGCCGTGACGACCTCACGCACCTGTTTCACGCCCTCGAGATCTGGGCGTCTCACGCATGTTTCGGGCCCGTCGACGATGAAGCGCTGTTCCTGGTAGACCTCTCCGCCGACGCACCACCGGTCTATGGGGCACTCAACGAAGCCAAGCGTCACGACGCGTGTCGAAGTCTGGACACCCGGGCGCTGGTGGACTCATTGAACCACCACCTCGGCGAGGTCGATACGCCGATCCCGGTGCCGGATTCCATCTCCCCCGAAGTGGTGCGCCACGCCGTGCATTCGTGGGGAGGTCTCGCTCGTCGCATCTTCACGCGCGCACCGGCCAATGGAGAGCTACATGTGTGCGTCGGCATCAGCGCAACCCACTACCACATCGCCGGCGAGATGGATTTCGCCGACCTCCTCGGCGAGGACGCCGCAGACGCGCTGAATCCCTTCCTGCGCTACGCCGACGAACACCCACTCACCCGGGAAGACCGTGACATCTGGGACAAGGCGTTCGACGCGAGCAGGACGCGGATGTCCCGCAACCCCAACGTCGAGGACAACGAGCGCCAACCTCCATCAGCGAACGACACGGAGCTGGACCCCTCCAATGCCCATCCTTCCTTTGCCACGGAAATGGTGGACGCCAGCCCGGGCGGATACTGCATCCGTTGGCGCGATGAGGTCCCCGCGAATCTACAGACGGGAGAGTTGCTGGCCGTACGCGAGGAAACCGATGCCGAGTGGGCCGTCGCGGTCGTGCGCTGGGTCCGCAACGTCAAAAACGAAGGGACCCTGATGGGGATCGAGTTGCTGGCACCGCGTGCTCTAGCGGTGGGCGCCCGGGTCATCCGTAAGAAGGGCGGCGCCACGGATTACCTGCGTGCGCTACTGTTACCTGAGTTACGCGCGATCCGGCAGCCCGCCAGGGTGATTACGCCGAAGCTGCCCTTTCAATCGCGTCAAAAGATCCAGATCAATCAGGCCGGTCAGGTGCTGACCGCGCAACTCGGTGAGAGCACCGGAAGCACCGAAGGCTTCAGTCAGTTCGAATTCCGACTTCTCGAGGGTGCTCCACAGGCCCTCGAGGAGGACGCGCAAAACTACCGAGGACTCAGTATTTATGGCCGGTGACACAGGCCACCAGTTCTGAACACGCTTCAAGGATCGAGACGAGAGAACAGAAGTCGATGAGGGACAAGGACAACATTCGCCTCATCATCGCCGATGCCTCCGCCAATCGCGCTCAGGAGCTGGAAAGCCTTCTACGCAATGCGGGCCACAGCACTCGCAGCGAGCATGTCGGCAGTTGTGAGGCGTTCGCAGCCGCGCTGGAACGCGGCACTTGGGATCTGTGCATCTGTCGCAATACCGAGGCCGATTACGCGCCGAAAGACATCCTGGACCTGATTCGCAAGCTCGATCTCGAGATTCCCGTCATCCTCCTCGAGGAGACCTCGGATCCCGAGTGCCTGACCACCGGCCTCGCCATGGGCGCAGCCGACGTCATTCTCGACGACGAGGACCAACGGCTGCTGCTCGTGTTTGCACGCGAGTTGAAGAACCTGGGTGAGCGAAAAGAGCGGCAGCGCGCCGATCAAACCCTCGCCGAGAGCGAGCGACGTTGTCAGCTCCTTCTGGATACCTCATCTGCGGCGATCGCCTATGTCCACGAAGGCATGCACATCTATGCCAACCATGCCTATCTCAAGCTCTTCGGCTACGAGGACATCGACGATCTCATGGCGGTCCCTCTGCTCGACATGCTGGACGAGGCGTCTCAGCAGGAGCTGAAGAGCCGCATGAAGAGCCCGGAATCCCCCGAGTCGCAGGGCTCCTTCGCGATCAAGGGCGAGTCGAGCGACGGGTCCATCGTGGACGCTCACGCGATGCTCTTCGGAGCCGTCTACGATGGTGAGGCCTGCATGCAGATCCTGATCCGTGAGGAAGCCGGGGAGCCTTCCGGCGAGCTTCAGGCAAAGATCGATGAAATTGCGAGCCAGGATCTTCTGACCGGGCTCAACAATCGCGCCCATTTTCTCAGAACCCTCGAGTCGACCATCGAGAAGAACAAGACGGGTGGCACGCCGTCCGCCGCCTACTATCTGAATCTCGACAAGTTCGCAGATCTCAAATCCGACTTCGGAATCAACAACGCCGACATAGTCCTTACCGACGTTGCGACGGCGCTCAGGTCCGTGGCTCCCCAGAGCGCCGTGCTCTGTCGCTTCTCCGACGACGTCTTCACCGCCATCGTGCACGATGTGAACGCAGAGAAAGCCATCGCGATGGGGGAAGAGTTCCGCCACGCCATCGACGAGAACCTCTCCGACGTGGGGGGACGCACCGCGCAGGTCACCGCCAGCGTGGGCGTGGCGCTCGTGGATGACTCCGGAAGTTCGCCTCAGGACACCTTGCAGCAGATCCACCATGCCTCCAACGCGGTCCGCGTGACCAACAAGGACGGCAACGGCGTGCACTTCTATGACGCCAAAGAGGTCGAAGAGAAACGCAGGGCCGACACCATCGCAGGTGGCGGCGACGACGCACTCATCGCGCGCATCGACCACGCGCTGCGAGAGAACGCCTTTCAGCTCGTCTTTCAGCCGTTCATCAGCCTGCGCGGAGACCCGGAGGAGCACTACGAGGTGTTCGTTCGTATGCTCGACGAGGACGACAATCCCATTGCGCCGGGCGAGTTCATGCCACTGGCGGCAAATACCGGCGTTGGAGGAAAGATCGATCGATGGGTAATCCTGCAGTCGATCAAGATACTCTCGGTGCACCGATCCAAGGGCCACGACACGCGTCTGATGATCAACCTCACGCCGAATTCCGTCAGCGACACGAGCTTTCTCCCATGGCTGTCGGTAGCCATCAAGGCCGCACGACTGCCGAGCGACGCCGTGATATTCCAGCTCTATGAAGACGACGCCATCACCTATTTGAAGCAGGCACGCGATTTCACCAACGGATTGAAGGAGTTGCACTGTCGCGCATCCGTCAGCCACTTCGGCAGGTCCGACAATCCCTTCGGGACGCTGAAGCACCTCAACGTGGACTTCGTGAAGATCGACGGGGCCTACGTACAGAACATCGACCGCAAGGAAGACAAGCGCAAGGCGCTAGGCGAGCTGATCGGCTCGCTGCAGGCCCAAGGCAAACTGAGCATCGTGCCGATGGTGGAGACGGCAGCGGTCCTGGCGTCTCTGTGGCAAGCGGGCGCCAACTACATTCAGGGCAACTATCTTCAGGAGCCCACCTCCGAGATGGACTACGACTTCACCACGGAAGACTAGGCGCAGCCAGCTACGAACTTGTTTCGCCGCAGCGTCGGAGGAAATTCGCCCGGATGGCGAATTTCCGGACCTGAACGAAGACCCGGGACAGGGATGTCCCGGCAGGACCGCTTTTTGCGGAGCCCTCTTACCGAACCGAAGAACGCGCAGCAAAAAGAAAGGGCCTGGGAGCGAAGGCGAACTTGTTTCGCCGCAGCGTCGGAGGAAATTCGCCTGGATGGCGAATTTCCGGTACAAGAAGTTCAAAGAATATCGGCGTCCGTGAATCCGAGCAGATAGAGGATTCCGTCGAGACCGAGGTTCGAAATACTGTGCTGTGCCGATTGCTTGACGATGGGCTTTGCACGAAACGCGATACCCAGTCCGGCGATGCTCAACATCGGTAGATCGTTGGCACCATCGCCCACCGCAATCACCTGCTCGAGGGAAATCCCTTCGCGATCGGCGATCTCGCGCAAAAGCTCTGCCTTTCGCTGCCCGTCCACCACCTCTCCGATCACGCGTCCCGTGATTCGATCGTGTTCGAACTCCAGCTGATTGGCATGCACGTAGTCGATTCCGAGCCGCTCGCCCAGTCGTTCACCGATGTATTGAAACCCCCCCGACAGGATGGCGGTCTTGAATCCGTACGCTGAAAGCGTTCGCACGAGCCGCTGCGCCCCTCTGTCAGCTGCACCGACTCCGCCACTTGTGCGAGGGCCGCTCGAGGTAGTCCGGCGAGCAACGCCACGCGCCTCTCGAAGCTCTCGGCGAAATCCATCTCGCCGCGCATGGCGAGCTCTGTGATTTGCGCCACCTGACCGCCCACACCTTTCATTCGCGCCAGCTCATCGATGATCTCCACATCGATGAGCGTGGAGTCCATGTCGAACGCAACCAGGCGCCGATTGCGACGGTAGACGTTGTCTTCCTGAATGCTGATGTCGACGGACAGTCGTGTGGCAATGTCGAGAAGCTCGGCTCGGAGCTCCGCCTGGTCGAGCGACAGTCCCCGCACCGCAAACTCGACACTCGCCGACCCCGCGGAAGACTCCTGAGACTCGAGAGGGACGCGCCCCGTCAGACGCCGAACGGTATCGATCTCGAGACCGCGCGCGGTGATGCATGCGGTGACCTCTCGCAACTGATCCGCGCTGATCCGCCGCGCCAACAGCGTAATGATGTAACGGGGCCTGCCCTGTAGCGAGACCCATTCAGCGTAACGCGCCGACGAGATCGGCGTCACCCGCGCCATTGCGCCCATCGACTCCATCGCATGCTGGATGAGCTCGATGATTCCAGTGTCCTCTGCCTCGCGCAGCTGCACGAGCAAGCCTAGATTCAGCTGCTCATGGATCACCGCCTGGGCGATATCCAGCACGTCGACTCCATGACCGGATAGGATCGCAGCGAGCTCGGTCATCACCGGCCGTCGCGCCGACGCAGAGATGTTTATCAGAAGAATTTCGCGCATGGAGGGTGTTAGACTTTTAGCCTCAACGTGACAGTCGTTCTCGAGTGACGGACGCTTTGGAACCCAAGGCGACGTCGCGCCGAGCACTATTATCACATTGGGGTAGACTCATCTTTCATTCATCGGCAGCAGCGGAAACCAGAGTAAACCAAGAGAGTGACGACATTCTCGCGCCGCTTCGACCTCGATCGACTAACGCTCGGAAAGATTTTGCCCGTGGCCGCCACCCTGGGGGCGCTCACGGTCGCGGTGATCTTGACCTGGGGACTTCACGTACGGCAACAAGGCATCGTGAATTCTCAGATGGAGCGTTATGGTAACACTGTGGCGTCTCAGATCGCGTCGCTGGCGGCGGAACCGCTCATGTCAGGCGACCGCGTTGCGCTGAATCGCATCGTGTCACGCCTTACGAGTGCCCACGAGATCGTCACGGCAGGTGTCTATACCCTCGACAATAGAACCATTGCGTCCATCGACGCCGATGCCACCATCGACGCGACTACCTATTCAACCGCGATCACATTCGACGAGACAATTGCGGGATACGTGCGCGTGGGTCTCGATAGAGCCATGTTCGAAAAACCCCACGAGAACTTCCTGTTGTGGGCAGTGCTCCTATCCTCTTTTTCGACGTTGCTGGCAATGGCTATTGCGTACGCGCTGAGGGGCATATTTCTGCGCCCGTTGTTTGCTCTGCATGCACGCGCCTCAATTCTCGCACGTCAACGCGGCATCGACTCGATAGCCGAAGATGTTCCTACCCTCGGCGGGTTCACGTTGCTCGCCGATGTGCTGGCGCCGGCGGACACGAGGTATCGAACATCGAGTCATCCCCTCTACGTGCTCGTTGTGAACATCTTCAACCAGGTGGCGCTGCCGAGTGACGAGAGGCGCCACGTGGCGAACCTGTGCCGCGAGCGAGCGCAGAAAGTCTGTCGACT
>JAPULC010000301.1 GCA_027295305.1 Gammaproteobacteria bacterium | reverse complement strand
GTCGTCAGGCTGGTTCACTTCGCTTCCGGATAGCCCGGGGCACAATAGCCGGAGGCAACGGGCCTGCCCTGAGCCTTTCGGCTCACAGGGTTCGCTCGAGGCAGGCAAGTCGAAGGGGGGATGCATGGGGACAACAGACGCCGTGGAGCTGCTCTGGCAGGGAGTGACCGAGGGTCACTTCGATCCCGCTGAGCTTGGCGAGGATCTATCGGTGGACGACGGCGAGCGGCTGCAGCTCGCAGTGCTCGACCGATGGTGCGATGAGGGTGAAGCGCTCGGTGGCTGGAAAGTCGGACTCACCTCGGGGCAATCCAGGGACGCGTTCGGCCCGGGAGTTCGCCCCTTCGGCTTCATCCTCGCGGGTCGCATTCTGGAAAGCGGCGCGACCGTGGAGGCGGAGCGGATCCATCGTTGCGGAATCGAGACCGAGCTGAGCTTCAGGATCGGCAAGGAACTCGCGGGAAGTGGGGTGACACCCGCGGATGCCCGCGCCGCCGTGGATGCGGTTGCCCCGGCATTCGAGATCAACGAACGCAGGATAGAGGCCGGAGCGGCGCCCGGCGTGCGGGTGGCCGACGATCTCGCGCAATGGGGCATCGTAGTGGGCGAGGACGTCTCTCCCGTGCCGACGGAGTTCGATTTTGAGGCGTTGGTCGTGGAGATGCTGTTCAACGGCGAGCCCAGCAACTCGGTGGCAGCGAAGGACAACATCGACGATCACTTCGTCTCGATTGCGCGACTCGCGTGCGAGCTCGCCAAGTTCGACCTCGGCCTCGAGCTGGGACAGAGAATCATCACCGGTGCCTTCACGCGCCATCAGGTGCAGGGCAGCGGCCGGTGGGAAGGGCGCTTCGGATCCCTGGGTGGGGTCACCGTAAGCTTTGACTGATCTACCGACCTGGGTAGGTGTCGAGAGTTAGGACATAAATTAAGGGGAAATCATGAGTGACTTCGAAGATAAGGTAGTAATCGTGACAGGCGCCGGCGGCGGTCTCGGTCGCGCACATGCTCTTGCCTTTGCGGCGCGCGGCGCGAAGGTGGTGGTGAACGATCTCGGTGGCAGCCTCGCGGGAGATGGCGCGAGTGGCGGCGATGCAGCCGATCAGGTCGTCGAAGAGATTCGCACGGCCGGAGGTACGGCCATCGCGAACAAGGCGTCGGTTTGCGACAAGGAAGGATCGAAGACCCTGGTCGAAGATGCGCTCAAGGAGTGGGGCACCGTCGATATCGTGGTGAACAACGCCGGCAACCTGCGCGACAAGTCGTTCAAGAACATGACGCTCGACGACTTCGATGCGGTGCTCGATGTGCACCTGCGTGGAAGCGCGTATGTCACCCACGCGGCATGGCCCATCATGTACGAAAAAAACTGGGGGCGCGTGGTCTTCACGAGCTCGACTTCCGGCATCTACGGCAATTTTGGCCAGGCAAACTATGGCGCCGCGAAGATGGGCATGCTCGGCCTCATGAACGTGCTGGCGATCGAAGGAGCCAGCCACAACATTCGTGTGAATTGCCTCGCGCCGGGTGCAGCGACGCGCATGACCGCGAGCGTGCCGGGGTCGTCGGATTTCGATCCGAAGAACCCGCCGGCGGAGCGCAGCCCGGACCTCGTGAGCCCGATCGTGCTCTTCATGTGTAGCGAAGACGGCCCTTCCGGTGCCGTGCTCCACGGTTCCGGTGGCAACTACTCGCGTAGCCAGATCTACACCAACAAGGGCATCTCCCTCGGTGTGGATGCCTCTCTGGAAGCCGTATTGGAGCAGACCGACGCTGTGATGGGCATGTCGAACGCGGAGGCGCACGATCCGCTGGCGCGGCGTCGCAGGGGTTGAGCTGAAACCACTGCGGGGATCTTTTCGATGCCCGCAGTGTCCTCTGGGGGGAGCATGAGATGAGTGAGGAAAGCTTCGACTTCAAGGCGAAGGCAGAGCTTCGCCCCAAGGGTCATCGCTACGAGGACTTCGAGGAAGGGCGCGTCTTCGAGCATCATTGGGGGCGAACGCTGACGGCCGGAGACAATGCGGCGTTCACCACGCAGACGCTCTCGTTTTGTCCGTTGTACCTCAACGAGCCCTACGCCCAGTCCCTCGGCTACAAGAGCATCCTCGTGAATCCGCTTCTGGTGTTCAACACGACTTTCGGCATGTCGGTGGAGGATCTCTCGGAAGGCGGCGGCCCGTTTCTCGGCGTCGAGCAATGTAAGTTTCTCGAGCCGGTCTATGCCGGCGACACCTTGACTGCACGCAGCACTGTCGTCGCCCGGCGTGAATCGCGCGGTCGCATCGGTATGGGCATCGTCACGTGGCATACCGAAGGCTTCAATCAACGCGAGGAGAAGGTGATCGAGTTCAATCGCACGAATCTCGTTCGCATGCGCAATGCTCCAACGCAGCCCGGTTAGGGTGCACTAACCGATTCGTCGAGGCGCAAGATGGCACTCACCGGTAACGACAACTATTTCGAAGACTTCGAGCAGGGACAAGTGATCCAGCATGCGCGTGGCAAGACCATGTGCGAGCAGGACAACGTCGGCATCACGCTTCAGGTGCTGAACACGGCCGAAGCGCATTTCAACGAAGATTTGATGTCGCGTTCTCCAGATGGAATGAGTGCATGGAATCAGCGTGTCCAGTACGGCGGTGTCACCATTTCGATGGTGATCGGAATGACCATGCAGGACACCGGGGAGAACGCCATCGCAGAGCTCGAGCTCGACAAGATCCGTCTGCAGGCGCCCGTGTTCCACGGCGACACGCTCTATGCCTTTACGCTGGTGCTCGGAAAAGAAGACGGCGATCGAGAGGATGCGGGGATCGTTCACTTCAAGCATTGGGGGGTGAACCAGAACGAGCAGACGGTCTTCGAGGGCGAGCGCAAGGTGCTGGTGAAGCGCAGGAGCCATTATCAGTGAGCGGTGCGCTGGAGGGGCTCAGGGTCCTGGATCTCACGCGCATGCTTGCGGGGCCTTTCTGCACCATGCTGATGGCGGACCAGGGTGCCGACATCATCAAGGTGGAGCCCCCCGGGGGTGACGGCACGCGGTTCATGGGTCCTTATCCGAAGGAGTTCGAAGGGCGTCCTCCGTATGGCGGTTACTTTCAGAGCATCAACCGCGGCAAGCGCAGCATCGGTATCGATCTCAAGGAAGAAGCGGGAAAGGCCGTATTGCGGCATCTGGTGGCCGATGTCGATGTGCTGGTGGAGAACTTCCGCGTCGGAGTGATGGATCGTCTCGGGCTCGGCTACGAGCAGCTCGCCGAGATCAACCCCAAGCTCGTGTACGCGGCCATTCGTGGCTTCGGCGATCCGCGCACTGGAGAGAGTCCATATAAAGATTGGCCCGCCTACGACGTCATTGCGCAGGCCATGGGCGGAATGATGGGGATCACCGGCCCTGATGCGAGCTCACCGATGAAGATCGGCCCAGGTGTGGGGGATACGTTGCCCGCAACGCTCACCGCGTTCGGCATCATGGCGGCGGTCTATCGCGCCAACAAGACGGGCGAGGGGCAATTCATCGACGTCGCGATGTACGATGCGGTCCTCGCGTTCTGCGAGCGCATCATCTATCAGCACTCCTACATCGGCGACGTGCCTCATCCCGAGGGCAACGCACATCCCCTCCTGTGTCCGTTCGGCATCTTCCCGGCAAAGGACGGGTGGGTCAGCGTGGCCTGTCCTGGAGAGAATTTCTGGGGATTTCTCGCGAAGGCCATGGGCCGCGAGGACATGATCGATGATCCGCGTTATCGCACGAACAACGATCGCGCAGCGCACGGCGCAGAGGTGGTGGAAGCGGTGAGCGCTTGGACCGCCGAGCATACCAAGGATGAGCTCACGGAGATTCTCGGTGGGCAGGTCCCCTATGGACCTGTGAACGATGTGACCGATATCTATCGTGATCCGCACGTCAGGGCACGCGGGATGCTCGTCGAGGTCGAGCAGCCCGGCATCGATCGCAAGGTGACGATTGCCGGCACGCCTATCCACATGCTTGGAACCCCCGGCGGCGTCAAGCGCCGCTCGCCGCTGCTCGGCGAGCACACCGACGAGGTGTTGGCGGAATTTGGATTCTCGCGTGAGGACATCGACGCGTTGAAAGCAGACAAAGTAGTGATTTGAGGAACCAGCCAGTTTCCGGACAGGAGCAGATGATGATAGATAGACCCAAGCGAGCTCGGCGGTGTCAGCTCTCGGTGCCCGGCAGCAACGAGCGGATGATGGAGAAAGCGGCAGGGCTCGAGCTCGATCACGTGTTTCTCGATCTGGAAGATGCCGTCGCGCCGTCGGCGAAGCGTGAGGCGCGCGGCATGGTGGTGGCAGCGTTGAATGGTCACTCGTGGACGCCGCGAACCGTCTGCGTTCGCATCAACGATGTCACTACCGAGTGGTGCCATGACGACATCATCGAAGTCGTGACCGGGGCAGGTGCGAAGCTCGACACATTGATGCTCACCAAGGCGAAGAGCGGCCACGACGTCATGTTCGTGCACCTCATGCTCGATCAACTCGAGGAGAAGCTCGGCCTCGAGAACCGCATCGGCATCGAGTGCCTGATCGAAGAGGTGGAAGGCATCATGAATGTCGAGGAGATCGCAGCCGCGTCGGATCGGATGGAGGCGCTGGTCTTCGGCATGGGGGACTACTCCGCCAGCCAGCAGATGAACCTGCGAAGCATCGGGGGCTCGGGCGGCTATCCCGGCGATATCTGGCACTACACGCGCTACAAGATGACTGTGGCGTGTCGTGCGAACGGAATCGATCCGGTGGATGGTCCTTACGCTAACTTCCGTGACGCCGAGGGCTATCGCACCGAGTGCGAGCGTGCCAACACACTCGGCATGGTGGGCAAATGGGCGATCCACCCCGATCAGATCGAGGTCGCGCAGGACGTCTTCGCACCGGACGCGGAATCGGTGGAATCGGCGCGCAAGCGGAAAGCTGCCTATGAGGAGGCGCTCGCCAAGGGGCTGGGCGCCATCAACGTCGATGGCGTGATGGTGGACGCCGCCAGCATCCGCATCCTGCAGAACATCATCGATCGTGCCGATCTGATCGGCTTGTGATCACGAGGGCTCACGCATGGCTTCAACCGTAGACGTCGAGAACGTGCCGGAAGTCACCGGCTACATGACCGAAGAGCGACGCATGATCCAGGAGGTGGCGCGCGACTTCACCAGGAAAGAAGTGTTGCCGGTCGCGAATGAGCTCGATCCCGTGCAGGGCGACATTCCGATGGATCTCCGCAACAAGATGGGCGAGATGGGTTATTTCGGTATTCGCACCCCGGAAGAGTACGGCGGAATGGGACTCGGTGTGTTCGAGTATTGCCTGGTTGCCGAGGAGCTGGCCCGTGGCTGGATGAGTGTGGCCAGCATCATCGCGCGGGCGGGAGGCGTGATGGGCGTGCAAGGCTGGCCCCTCGAGAAGCGTATCGAGCTCACCAAAAAAGCAGCGCGTGGGGAATATCTCGCGGCGGTGTCGTTATCGGAGCCGGGTGCCGGGTCCGACCTCGCGGCGGTGAGCTGTCGCGCGGTGCTGGACGGTGACGAGTGGGTGATTACCGGTAACAAGTACTGGTGCACGTTTGCCGATGGCGCCGACTACATTTCACTGCTCGCGCGCGTCGAAGCGCCTGGCGAGGACGACGCACGTTACTCGGGCATGCGCAGCTTCATCATCGAGAAGGCGCGCGGTGAGTTGCCGGAAGGATGCAACGGCGCGCCGATTCCCAAGATCGGTTACTTCGGTTGGAAGACCTGGGAGCTCGCGTTCGATGGATGCCGCATACCTAGGGAGAACATCGTCGGCGGCAGTAATGTCGAAGGCTTCAAGAGCACTGTCTCGGGGTTGAACTCTGCGCGCGCGCACACCGCGGCGCGTGCCATCGGGCTCGCCCGCGGCGCCCTCGAGGATGCCATGGCCTATGCTCAGGAGCGCGTGCAGTTTGGCGTACCCATCAGTGATTTCCAGGAGACACGCTTCAAGATCGCACGCATGGCGAGCGAGATCGAGGCGGCGCGCCAGCTCATGTACTACGTCTGCACCGAGATGGATAGCGGACGGCGCTGCGACAAGGAAGCCGCGATGGTGAAGTGGTTCGCCTCGGAGATGGCTGAGCGTGTCACCTCGAACGCGCTGCAGATATTCGGTGGCGCGGGATACACGAAGCTGCACGCCGTCGAGCGCTACTGGCGTGATGCGCGGCTCACGAAGATCTTCGAAGGCACGAGCGAGATTCAACTGCGCATCATCTCGGATCGACTGATGGGACGCCCCTCACACCGCGCCACGGCTTAAGAGCCTTCTGCGTCGGGCTTGCCTGCGCGTACGAACGCATCGAGTGCGATTGCAGTGTCCGCTATGGTGCACAGCCGCTCTGCTACGACGTGCCAGACGAGAGGTGCAGGCGTACCGGGAGCGTTACGGAGGAGAGGAGTAATGCCTTGTCCCGTTTCAGTTAGTGTTGGTCTCTCGCTGTGTAAGCCTCCAACCCGCTGATTAGTACGCCTTACCCCCAAGGACTCGCACCCCTCACCACTGCCGCATGGACCGGCCGATCCCCTCGCCACTCATAACTTTCCACCCCGAATGAAAAGCCGGGTTAAAGTCCCCATCCGCGCGGAACGATCCGATGCGCCTTTATCTATCGGCGGTTGGCAGACATCGTCGTCTGGATCAGGAAGCCGAGAGCGTATCGACGACGTCCCGGATCTTCCCTTGACCTTCGTTCGTCAGTTCGCCGACTAGCTTGACGAAATTGGGATGCTCCAATCCCGAGACCAGGAAGGTCCACCGCCAGGCGCGCTGGGTGTGGGTGGTGATTTCCTCTTTTTCCGCCTTCGTGAACCGGCGCTCTGTCGCTTGCTCCAAGGCTGCGATATTCAGCTCGATCTGCTGTGCCAGCAGGCCGTCGATCGCGCCCCCGAGTTCGATGACCTCATCGATTGCCGTTTCGCGCTCGGCAGGGGTCGCCCGCTCGGCGATCTCGTCGATCAGCAGCGTGTCGAGCTTGGCGTGCTGCGCCTCTTCCATCCAATGGAACTTCAGAAGGTCGCGGAACAGCTCATCGAGCCCCGAGTGATCGCGCACGTGCTCGCGGTAATGTAGCTGCGTGAACCACTCGATGACCGTGGTCAAGCACAGAACCGCCAGCTGCGACTTGCTGCGCACAGCCTGGGCCACCGCTTCCCGGTCGGGAAGCAAGCCGCACGTGGCGCCGAAGCCTTGGTTGAAGAGATCGATCGAGCGCCGGAAGAGCTCCTGGTGCTTGAGTTCCTCCTCGGCGAACCGCAACAGCGCCCGGAATCGGACCTCATCGCCATAGGCGTCCTGCAGCGCCGCTTCCGTGATCGTGGGAATGATGAATTCCTCGACAAACGCAAAGATATGGCAGTAGGCGTTGCCCATGATTTGGTTCAGGGTCCGCCGCTCCGCCTCGTTCAGGCACTCGATGTCGTCCACGCCACACAGCTTGTTCGGTAGAAAGCGCTTCGAAAAATCGAACTGCCTGCCGGCGAGAATCTCATCCTCTTTCCACGAGACCTTCTGGGAGTTGTCGAGACAATCCTGGTAGGAATAGGTATGGGTAAGCATGGTGATAGTCTCCTTAATCTGCGGGTGTCATTGGATTTACGGGCGATACCTTTGCTTAGGTCCATTCACGTCAGGCCCTCGAAAGCCGACACGTGTCGCCGAGTGGAGCGATTAAGCAGCGATTTGCCCCCCGATGTGAAATCATCTGTAGGACGTGTTGCGTCGACCACATTGAGTGGGGCGAGGACCTCGCCTCGACCACCACACATCCGCGAGCAAGGATTAGGCTGAGCCATGCGGCCGAGCCGTCTAACCCCGCGTTGATTTCCATCCCCGTTGTCATATTGACGTCTTCATCGAGTGATTGCACTCCCACACCGCGCTCCGCGGCGTGCGATGCCAATGCAACAATACGCAGGCCGCGTCATACAAGCGTTTGGAGCCCCGTGAGAAAAGACGTGAATAACCGTCAATCGGCGTCAAATGACCCGTCATTCGCACGCGGGCCAGCTTTTGTGGACTGAGTTGACCACATGGAAATGGAGTCAAGTGGACCACAAGCCGAACGCCGGCTGCGCAAGACCGGCCCGAAGCCCTGACCCCGGAGACGCGCTCACCCTCAACCACTCCCGGACAGACCGGCCGATCCCCTCGCCACTCAGCGTTTGTCAGCTTTGTGGAGCAGACCGAAATAGGGGATTCACGTAACGCTCATTTCGACAATCGTCGAGAACTTCCTTTGCGGAGATTCTCGATTAGCCTCTTCGACTTCTGTCAGGCTTGCGTGCGCGCACGAGCGCATCCAGCGCGATGCCGTTGCCCTGCGCACCGTGTCCGGGCTCACCTTCGACGTGGCGCTCGATGACTTCCGCCCGTTCGATCTCGAATCCCGGAAGCATGTTCACGAGGTCCTCGGGCGTTGGCAGCAATTCCGGATGCTGAGGTCCGCCGACGCCGTGCTCGATGTTGCTGCGATCGTGCCCGATGTAGAGTATCAGGCCGCCGGGTGAGACGGCCGAACGTGCGTGGCTCATCCAGCGCTCGCGT
The DNA here is from genome assembly GCA_027295305.1 of Gammaproteobacteria bacterium. Taxonomy (GTDB): domain Bacteria; phylum Pseudomonadota; class Gammaproteobacteria; order Pseudomonadales; family Azotimanducaceae; genus JAPULC01. The sequence continues at coordinate 1,347 of JAPULC010000301.1, read as the reverse complement.
TCTTCGGCGCCCGTGTGCAGATAGAGAATTGTCACCAGATCGAATGTCTGTCTGGGTTCGTACTCCGTCGCATCCGCCACGACCCACTCGAGGTCGACGTTTCGCCGCTTGGCAATGGCACGGCCCTTCTCGATGCCGACGTCGGAGAAGTCCACCCCTGTGACTTCCCAGCCCTGCTCGGCAAGCCAGATGGCGTTACGGCCCTCGCCGCAGGCGAGGTCGAGAGCGGTTCCTTGCTCGAGCCCGGTGACTTCCCGTTCGAGAAACCGATTGGGCTCGGCCGACCACACGAGCTCTTTCTCGGCGTAACGCTGGTTCCATCGATTGCGGTGGGTATTCATGCGAGGTTCTGCAAAATATCGTTCAGCCAGTCGATGATGTTGTCCGTCACTTCGTCGCGGTTGATTTCGTTCAGCGTCTCGTGACGCGCCCCTTCGTAGTATTGCGTGTCGATCCGCTCAACGCCTGCATCGCGCCAGCGTTGCTCGAGCAGATGCAGTCCCTTGAGATCGTTATTGATGGGATCTCTTTCGCCCGCCATCAACAGCACGGGGAGATCCGAGCGGATGTTTCGAAGTGCTTCGGCGTCTGCAAGACGCGTTGGATCCCACAGAGATCGTGTACCGCGCCAGCCGAGAGTCTCGAATCCGCACAGTGGATCGGCAATGTACTTGTCTACCTCCGCTTCGTCTCGCGAGAGCCAGTCGTACTCTGTGCGTGCGGGCTCCAACGCTGCGTTGAAGCCCCCCGCTGGCGCTGGCCCGTCTTCGCCAGGCACCTCCAGCGCCGTCGAGCCGGACAGGATCAGGGCGTCGATGCGCTCGGATTCATCCAGGCAGAATTCCTGAGCGGCAAATGAGCCCATGCTGTGGCCGAAGAGAATGACCTGCGTGTCGGGCTGGGCCTTCCGGGCGAGGTCGATGAGCTGTCCCATGTCGGCGACGAGCGCGAGCCATCCGCCTTCACCGAAATCTCCCAGCCCGTGCGGACCGGGTGATTGCCCGTGCCCCCGGTGGTCGGTTGCCCACACCTCGATGCCCACGGCGTTCAGGGCCAGTGCGAAGCGCTCGTAGCGTAGCGCATGCTCCGCCGCGCCGTGCGAGATTGAGACGATCGCCCGCAGCTTACCTGCCGCTGGCCAGACGTACGCCTGAATCGTTGCGCCGTCTATCGCCGAATCGAATCGAAAACTCTCCATCGTGTCCATTGCGCTCTGTCGAAGGTCAATGAATTGAAAAGGTTGAACCGAATTAGGGGACAACCCCTATGAGGGACAGTCCCCAACGTTCCGTCAGCCGAAGTACATGCCGCCGTCGGTATTGCGGAGCTTGTCCCGCGCGATGACCA
>JAPULC010000300.1 GCA_027295305.1 Gammaproteobacteria bacterium | reverse complement strand
CCTGAACGCAGACGGCTGGCCGGACGGAGATCTTGCTTCGGAGCAGTTCTTCGAGAACCGTGCGCGCTCACACCGTCCTCGGCTTCCTTGCCGATCCCAGATACGGCGGCAACCGCGACTATGCAGGCTGGAAGGTGATGGGCTACCCCGGCCCGCGTCATGCGAGAGGCGGATATACCACAGCGCAGACGCAGGGCGAAGCGGACATCGTCACGTTCTGGGGGAACAAGCTCCCACGTAGAGCCGAGGGTCTCAGATCAAACGCTTTCTTCCGCAGAGGTTTCGCCAGCCATGGCGTGGATCAGAGGCTGTCATGCAACAACCTCTGCCAACGCACACACCGCGGCGCGATTCGACAGGCTGACCCCGCGTCTGCCCGAGCGAATGGCGTTGCGATCGTGACCGTTCGTGCAGTAACCAAAGGAGATCCCGGTTCCCGGATCGCCCCAAGCAATCTGCCCGCCTGCACCACCATGACCGAAGGCGTGCTCGGTGTTGGTGTGTCCGAACCCACGCTTATTGCGGTTTTCATCCCCCGCGACGACGACGCCAAGCGCGCGATTCACCGGCGTGCCCATGAGGTCCGGAAACTGATTGCGCGGTGTAGTGGCAAAACGCAGGGTCTCGGACGACCAGAGCTGCGCGCCATCGTAGGCTCGACCTTCGTTGATGAGGGCCTGATAGAAGAGCGCGAGCTCGGCGGCCGACATGATGCCGCCGCCCCCTGGCACGGGCACCTGTCGCGTCTCCGAGCGATTGAACGACTGGAGCGCCTCCTCGGTCACCTCGGTCTGGGGCGGCACGGGCAAACCGAGGGCCCTGTAATCTTCCGCGCTCATGGGTTCGCCGCTGTGAGTCACCGGCTTGATCCGCTGATGTTGCTCCGGCGGACAACCCACCCACATGTCGGGGAGGCCCAGCGGCAATGCGATGCGCTCGCGAACATAGACATCGAAAGGCATATCCGAGAGACGCTCGATGATTTCAGCGATGACCCACATGCTGGAGGTGGCGTGGTACTCGAAACGTGAGCCGGGCTCCCAGTTCAACCGCCACGCGGCATAGCGCTCGCGGCGCCGCTCGTGGTCGCTCCAATCAGTGAGGCGAAACGGCGCATGGGGAAATCCAGCAGTGTGAGTAAATAGCTGCTCGACCGTGATGACCTCTTTACCCTTGGTGCCGAACTCGGGAACGAGCTTTGCCACCTTCTCGTCGATGTCGAGCTTGCCGGACTCGATCAGCTGCCAACCCGCGGCCGAGGTGATGGCCTTGGTGGACGAAAACACGTTGTAGAGATTTTCGTTCGTTGCGTCACCGAAGGTCGCAAATGCTGCGAGCTTGCCGTTTCGGGCAACAGCGACCTGACAGGACGGCAACAGCCCCTCTTCCACTTCCTTCGCGGCTCGCTCGAGCAGTTCTGCGAGCTTGGCACTGTCGATCCCGACATCCTCCGGACTGTCGGCACTGAAATGCGTATCTACCACGAGGCGTCTCTCCTGTTCACCCGAGCCCTATTGTAGAGATGTTGGGTCGGGGGGCGTCAACTGGACGGCCATGAGACACGTACCGCGCCTCGGGTTAACATCCCGGGCCGCCATCGTTGGCCCCGGAATCCATTGTCCTTTGAGCATCACACACACTTTCGCCGGCAATCCCCTCGACCGTGGCGACGCGCAGCGTCGCGACCCGAAGTGGCTCGAGGAGGCGGCACGTGCCCCCGAGAGCCGATTCTTGCCCATGTGGCAGCTCAATGTGCTTGTTCAGGATGCGTCTGGCCCACGGCTCGGATGGCTGAGTCCGACAGAGGTCGAGCGCTTGCAGATCCGCGTGCCGCCGGTATTCCTCGGCCTCGCCGATGGCGTTGCCCATTTCGCGATCGACGTCTCGCAGCTTGGCGACCCGGCGCACGAGCTCGATCTCGACGAGACCTTCAGATTTCAGGAATCTCGGACCGCTGCGGGGCAGCTCGAATCCGCAGAAGCAGGGATCCTCGCACAGAGTCGATCCCAGGTGGACTGGCACCGGCGACACCAATTCTGCAGCGTATGCGGAGCGCGCACCGAGCAGGAGCGCGGCGGGCATGTGCGCAAGTGCGGCGACTGCGGCGCCGAGCATTTCCCGCGCACCGATCCCGTGGCCATCATGTTGATTTCGGACAGTGAGCGCTGTCTTCTCGGACAATCCCGCGGGCGTCTCGCACGCACCGGGTTTTACTCGGCCCTGGCAGGTTTCCTGGACCAGGGAGAATGCATCGAGGAAGCCGTGCGACGTGAAGTGCGCGAGGAAGCCGGGATTCAAGTGGGTGAAGTGCGCTATCACTCCTCACAGCCCTGGCCATTTCCCTCGTCGCTGATGATCGGCTGTCACGGCCAGGCGATCACCACCGATATTCACATCGACTCCGCAGAGATGGCGGACGTACGTTGGTTCGAGCGCGAAGAGGTGCTGCGCGCGCTTCGCGGAGAGCACGCCGACCTGCGCGTGCCCGGCGCGATGGCGATCGCGCACCATCTGATCAAGGCATGGGCGAACGGCGAGGTGACGTGGTAGCGACAGACCGCCGGGCAGCGGATTACGATGCAGGAGCCTGCAACTCATCGCGGATGCGTTGCGCGTGTTCAGCGAGCTTCTCTGGGTCCGCGACCTTGCGGGCGAGCAGCCTGAGGTCGATGCCACGGTTGCGCGGAATGATGTGAAAGTGCAGGTGAAATACGCTCTGTCCGGCTTCACGGCCGTTGAGCTGCACGATCATGAGGCCCTTCGCATCGAAAGCCGTCTTCACGGCGCGCGCCACCAACTGTGTTGTGCGAATCGTGTGTGAGAGCGCGGCGGAGGATATGTCGAAGAAGCCCTCGGCGGCCTCGCGCGGAACCACGAGGGTATGGCCCTGCGTCTGCGGCATGCGATCCATGAATGCTACGCTGTGCTCGTCCTCGTAGACGACGTGAGCCGGCATCTCGCCGCGCAGGATCTTTGCGAAGACGTTGTTCGCGTCGTAGCTCACGGACGTGAGTCACTCATTGGCGTTTCGTGAAATGCCGGCAAGATCTCCTGCGCCCACACTTCCACCGGCTCGAGGTTGTCGTACTCGGTGATCTGCAGCATGAACCGCTCGCAGCCCGCATCGACGTAGCGGCCGAGCTGGTCGATGATCTGACTGCTCGTCCCGGCGAAGACCCCCAGGTTCTGCGCCTGCTCGACCGTCGCCTCGCGGCCACCCAGCCGCCGGCTGAACCGAGCTAACAGTTCCTTCAGGTCGGCCTCGTCGCGCGCCCAGTAGATCGGTCCCATGATGGAGCGCTTCACGTCCTGTGGCTTTCGTCCTGCCTGCTCGATCAGCTCGTCGAGACGCTGCATGCGCTCCCGATAAGTTTCGAGATTGATGAACACCCCGTTCCACTCATCTGCGTATTTCGCAGCGAGGGGCAGGGTCCGCTTCGGCCCATTGCCCCCGATCAGAATCGGTGTCTTGCGTTTGGGCCGCGGCAACAGCACCGCATCGCTGACGCTGATGTGCTCGCCCTGGAAGCTCACGGGCTCATCGGTTGTCAGCAGGCGTTGCGTGATCTCGAGCGCATCGGCAAGGCACTCGAAACGCGTCTTGAAGTCGTAGAAAGGAATGCCGTAGTTTTTGTGCTCGCGTTCCTGCCAACCGGCCCCGAGACCGAGCACCAGCCGGCCGTTGCTCAGATCGTCGATCTGCGCAGCTTGGCGCACGGTCATGGTCGGATGGCGAAACGTCACCGGCGCGACGAGGGATCCGAACTCGATGCGCTGGGTGCGGGTTGCCGCAAAGGTGAGCGCAACGAAGAGCTCGAGGGAATCCATATCGGGCGATGCCGGATTCGTGAAGTGGTCGGACCGAAACACGCATTGATAACCGCCCCGCTCGGCGACATCGAGAATCCTCTCCCAGCGTTCCCAGTTGAGGCCGTGCTGACCTTCGATCATCAGTCCGATCTGCGCATTCATCACAATCTCCTCCTACGTCTAAATCCCATTCCCCCGACTATTGGCCATGCTGTTCACCATAGGACGCGTCTTTGTGAATCGGCCAAAGCGGTTGCGGCGCCTTGTTGCGCTCGAAGATCTGTATCTGGTGGGTGGTCAGTCCCGGCGGATCCGCCGTGACGATGGCGGCGGCGAGGTCCTGAAATCCGGCGCGAAAGTGATTCGACGATTTCAATGCCACGATCTTGTAGCGCATCACGTCGATGCCCACCGCCAGAAAGGGCTCGGGATCGAAAGTCTGTGAACGCGCGGACGCAACAATGACGTCGATACCGTCCACCAACAGACGCGCCATCGGTCCGAGATTGATGGGCGAGCCCTTTGCCATCGCCTGCATCACCAGGTGCCCGTCGTGCAATGCCTTGACGTAGCCGGTGAGATTCAGCGTATCGCCGTGCAGATCATCGTACTTGCCACCGAGATCGATGTTGATGGTGGCACCCGTACCGGCTTCGTGGGCCTGCGCTGCGACATCCGCGTCCACGATGAATCCAAAACACGCATCGGTCAGCTCTGCATCCAACATCGCCTTCAAGAGGTGCGTGCCGTCTCCAGGCGTGCCACCGCCGCAATTGTCGGAGGTCTCGTTGATGACGACTGGCTTACCAGGCTGAATCAGCGCCTCGGTCACCGCCTCTTCGGCTGAGAGACTCCGCGGACGGAATGTCTCGCGCGCATTCCACAGGCTTTCAGCCATACGCTTACCGACGCGCTCGGCCGCAGCACGATCCTCCCGCGTGGTGACCACCACGTGCGTGCCGACAACGGATGTGTCGGTATACGGGAAGCCGTGAAACCAGCTGACGTCGATGACGCCATCTTCGGCTTCCGCTTCCAGCATCGCTTCGAGCATCGCCTTGCCCGGACCTAGGAACGTGGTCGTGGTGGGCATGAGGATGGGCACCGTCTCCACATGGCTCACCGGACGGAAATTCTCTTCGCGCATCTTCACGATCAGCTCCACGGCTTCCTCTGCACGCAGATGCAGGTCGATGTGTGGGTAGTGATGGCATGCGAACACGCCATCCAATGCATCCGCCATCGTCTGCGTGACATTGCCGTGCAGATCGAACGTGGCGACGACGGGTATGGCCTCTCCCACCAGCTTGCGCACGGACACCGCGAGGTCGCCTTCCAGGTCTTCGATGCCATCGACCACGCCGGCGCCATGCAGGTTCAGCAGCACGCCGTCGATGGGAGCCTCACGCTCGAGACCATGCAGAATTTCCTGCTTGAAGAGCTCATAGGCGGCGCGCTCGATGATGCCGGAAGGCTGTGCACCTACCGCGAGAATGGGCACCGGCGTCAGCCCCAACCGTTCGCATGCCGCAAGCGCGCCCCCAAGCTGCGATTCCTGCCCCCGCGCACGGAACATGGCATCACCGCGAAGCTGATGGAAATCCGCCGCGGGGGTCGGGTCGCGGCAATAGCTGTTGGTCTCGTGCGAGATTCCCGCAATTGCGATTCTCACGGTATCGCCCCTCCCTCAAATCTGTCGGCCTCAATCCACCGTACCCGCAGCCTTCGCGCCGACGCAAGCGTTGGGCCGCTTCGCAAAATGGACATTTAGGCTGTCTCACACAAGAAAAATACCTATAAATCATAAAGATACGAGCGGCGTCCACCCGGGCATTTCAGGTGCCCTCTGCTAGGGTTCAGGAAGCGTAAACCGATCCGCTCAGAGTCCGTATGCCTTGCGTAGGGCGAGGCGGGTTTTTCGAGCGGGCTAGGCGGCGCTCAGACAACATCGATTGCTCGGGCGCCAGGTGGTCAATGGAGGATAGAGTTGTGAAACGAACGATCATATTGAGTGTGTTTGCCAGCCTGCTCGGGCTGGTGGCTTCCGCCCAAGGCTCGGAACGACTGATCGGTACGGACTGGGTCACCGCGAAGATGGGCTACATCAGCTTCCCTAGCGACTTCGATCCGATCGACACGGGTTGGGCGTTCTCCGGAATGGGCAACTGGCACGTCATGGATCAGTTGGACATTCAGGGCGGGCTCGAGTACATGTCGGCCGACGACGGTGGCGTGGAGTTGACGATTACGACGATCAACGCCGACGCGCTTTACTTCTTTCAACCCAACAACAAGATCAAACCGTACCTGAAGGGTGGGCTCGCGATGGTGTGGACCGACGTGGAAGTCGGCGGCGCCTCGGCGGACGATAGCAACCTCGGATACGGCGCCGGTGGCGGCGCGGAATTCGCCATGGGCGACAAGGCGGTGATGCAGCTCGAAGGCGAGTATTTCGTCATCGACAGCGACGACAGCTTTGGCATGGACGCGCGCATGGCTTATGCGTTCACCCCGAAGCTTCTGGGGGACGTCTCGCTGAACTACAACTTCGACAGCGAGATCACGATCTTCTCCTTTGGAGTCGTGTATCGTCTCGGCGGCACTCGACGCCGCTGATCTTCCTGTTTCGGGACGGGCCCGGGACGCCTCCCGGGCTCGGATTCCGAATCCTCTCCCTATACTTTCAAACCGCGCCAGGCCCCCTGTGGCGTGTTTAGCCTGGATGGCGAAGCACACTACGGTCGCCGTTGGAGGCGTGAAGCTAATCGACCTCTACCACCAGGCCGAGCCGCACCGGTTGAAGGTCACGAATGACGAGACTGTCGCCGAGATCGGCAACGGGAATGTGCACCACGCCGTCGTCGTCGGTCGTCACCTCCAGGCCCCTACCAAATTCTACGGCCAGCCCTTGCTGCGATTGTCCGGAGAGCAGATTGACGATCTC
>JAPULC010000030.1 GCA_027295305.1 Gammaproteobacteria bacterium | reverse complement strand
CTTGAAGCCGGTGGTCTTCAAATGACGTCGGCGGATGTAGTAGTTACCTTCGAAACGGGTGATCCCCCAACCGACCGGCCCCTCGGCAATGATCTCACCGCTGGGTACGTGGACGATTCTGATACGCCGCTTGGTAGCCATTGTATTGCCCGTCCTCGAGGGTCAGTGCGAAATCTCGGCGCTGACTTCTTGAATTTCCCGATTGAGGAAAAACCCTATCAGCGTTCGAATCACCACCAGCGCGCCGAGAAACGCCAGGCCCTTCATGGTTTGGTTGATGACCGTGTGCAGGAGATCCGAGATGATGAACAGTTCAAGCGCAAACACGAGCTTCATACCCAGATCACAACGCACCATCTGTAGCTGACGAATCCGCTCGACCGTTGCACTTGAGAAGGACAATCGGACGAACGCGAACACCGCGATCAGAAATGCCCACACCATGATGAGCGATGCCACCGCATCGATAGCCAACACCGCCCATTCCATTGCGATCTCGAACACGTGCATCGTGCTACTCCTCGTAGAGCAATTGGCTCACATCGAGATTTCAGTGAGGTCCCTCATCTCTTGTGCCCCCGTCCAGCTACTGTACTCCGACTGTAACGACAGCTGTGTCTCTCGATTCAGGCAGTTCGAAATACTTGTCAAAACAGGCGTCTTCAGGCCATAGAGGCGCAACAGAAGCAGAGGTGGGTATCGTAGAGCCGGCGGAAAGGGCGTTTGCCGGCACTGCTCCGCGCATTGGAGCCGCTGGCCGAGTCGTTCGCGGACGCGGACGAAGATCTACCGCCGCTAAGCGAGTTGGCAGTTTAGAACGTGTCCCCACGGCCGACTGAATGGCACGCAGGGACGGGATCGCTAAGTCCTCGGATCCTATGGTGTCGACATGGAAGAACGAGGACGATCAATCATGACCTGGAATCGCGCAATCGCTTTGTGGCTGCTGTGTTCGCTGATCATCGTCGTCATCTGAACGGCACGGCCCTTCCGGTCCTACCGCCCTTCAAATCCCCTGCCCCGCTAGACAGCACACCTCCGCCAGCGCATAGTTGATTCGCCGCTTGGATGGGGTGGCGCGAGGGGCTGTCCCGCTCAATTTCACGTCGTTGCGGGTGCATCAACACCTGATGTCGCCTTATGCATACGCTGTAACACCACAAACGAACGATGAAGAAGGGGAGAAACGCATGAAGCGACTGTTCGGGATCGCTGCCCTCGCCTGCACGATCGCAACATCTGTCTCATTTGCCGCACAGCTCGAGGACGTGGGTTCGATCACCTTCCCGACCTCTGGATCCGCGGAGGCTCAGCCGTACTTCCTGCGCGGTGTGGGAATTCTCCACAGCTTCGGCTGGAAGCAGGCCATCGAGCAGTTCCAAAAAGCTCAAGCGCTGGATTCCGGCTTCGCCATGGCGTATTGGGGCGAGTCGCTCTGCTACAACCACCCGCTGATCACCGAGCTCGATCTCGACAGTCCGAGGGCCGTGCTGACGCGCCTCGGAGAGACGCCGCAAGAGCGCGCGAACAACGCCCCCACCGACCGTGAACGTGGTTTTCTGGCAGCGGTGGAAGCGCTTTTCTTCGGTGAGGGCGACACCGCGCAGCGCCGCACCGCCTACATGTTGGCCATGCAGCGCTTACACGAGCGCTATTCCGACGATCCCGAGGTTGCAGCGTTCTATGCACTGTCGCTGCTGAGCGCGGCAGGGGGCGACAACGACGCGCTACGCCTGCGGGTGCGCGCCGGCGCCATCGCCATGGAGCTGTCCACCGCATACCCAAATCATCCAGGGGCTGTCCACTACACCATCCATGCATTCGACGATCCGGTGCACGCGCCGCTTGCGCTGCCGGCAGCCTGGAAATTCGCAGAGATAGCACCCGTGGTGTCCCACGCGCGGCACATGCCGTCGCACATCTTCATTCAACACGGGATGTGGCGTGAGGTTTCGCGCTCGAATCAATCCGCGTTCGAGGCGGCCGAGGCGCTATGGGAACCCGGCGACAGCGCGGGGGACATGGTGCACTCCCTCGACTGGGGTCAGTACGGCGACCTTCAGCTTGGCGACTATGCGAAGGCCAGGCAGTGGATAGCGAAAATGGAAGAGATTGCGGCGAAGACCCAGGGACAGCCACGTCCTGCTCAGGCGCTGCCCAGGATCAAGGCACGCTACATCATCGAAACCGAGCAGTGGGCCACCCAACCCATCACAGATGAATCCTCAGGGTCGGAGCTTCTCGCCACCGGCATGAGCGCCATCGCGCTGGGTGACCTGAAACTTGCGCAGAAGGCCGAGCAGCGCCTGGGAGAGCTCGTGGAAGAATCCGAAGCCAGTGACGCCTCCTACTACGCATTCACGGTGAGGCCGCTGCGGATCATGCAGAAGGAAATCGCCGCACTGGTGTTGCTCGAGAAAGGCAAGCGCGACGAAGCCATCGCAGTGCTCGAGGAAGGCGTTGCGATCGCGGAAGCAGGCAGTGCGCCACGCGGCGCCGCAAATCCCATCAAGCCGGTGCACGAGCTCATGGCCGAGACGCTGCTCGAGCTCGGCGAATCCGAGCAGGCGGTGAGTTACTTCGAGAAGTCGCTTCTGCGTACGCCGAATCGTCCGCAATCCATGCTCGGCCTCGCGCGGGCCAAGGTGGAGCTTGGCGATCCTGTTGCCGCTGCCAAGCAATACAAAAAGCTCGCGTATGTCTGGGAAGGTCGTGACGTTCCCGCAATGGTGGAAATCAACCAACGTCTGGAGAGCCTCGCGGCACGAGATCGTTGAGACTTCATAGCGATGGACGACACGCAATCTGGTTTTGACCCGCGCTTCGAAGATCCGCGCAAGCTCGACGAGATCTCCAGACGTGGTTTCCTCGGGGGGGTAGTGGGCGTCGCCGGTGCGGCGTTGCTCGCCACGCCGCGCGCAAGCCGAGGGGCCCAGACAACGCCACCGCCAACATCGTCACCCACCCCCCAACCGGACGATGAGCCCTACTGGCGCTGGGTGGCCGATCAATTCTTGATCCGAGAAAACCTCGCCTACATGAATACCGGCACGCGCGGGCCCTCTCCGCGCAGTGTCTACGAGGCCCAGATAGAAGCCATCAGAGCATCGAACGTCGACCGGCTGAGCTATGCGCGCTATGTGCACGACGCGGAGTTCAGAGACGGGCTGCGCATCAAGATGGCGACGTTTCTTGGTTGCAATCCCAGCGAGGTAGCGTTTACCAACAATACCACCGAGGGGATGGCGTTCGGCACCAATGGTCCGGACTTCGAGCGCGGCGACGAGATGATCTGCACCAATCACGATCACTCGAGCGGCGCACAACCTGTCTATTTACGCGCCGCGCGTCAGGGCTTGAACGTGAAAATGGTGGATCTGGCGCATCCCCGATTTCATCCGCCGCGATCCCCAACGGACATCATCGATGCGTTCGATGCCCTCATCACACGCCGAACGAAGCTGATCAGCCTCTGCCAGGTGAACTACACCGACGGATGCGTTCTGCCGGTGAAGGAGATCTGCGAGCTCGCCCGCTCCAAGGGAATTCTCACCCTCGTCGACGGTGCCCATCCCCCCGGCATGATGGACCTCGATCTGCACGCCCTCGGCTGCGACATGTATGCGGGGGCGTGTCACAAGTGGATGATGGCTGGGATGCTGACGGGTTTCTTCTATGTCCGTGAAGCGCTTCAGGATCGCATCTGGCCGACCATCTACTCCGGACCCGTCAACGGCTTGAACATGTATGGGGAGCAGGTCAACGAGCGCTTCGCCGCACGGGCACAAACCGCAGCGCGCTATGAGATGCGAGGTTCCGGCAACTACGCCGCCGCGCGGTCCATCGATGCCGCGCTCGACTTTCACAACGCGATCACACCGCAAGCCATTGAAGCCCGCGATCGCTATCTCGCCGCGCGCGCGCGCGACGGCTTGCGACAGATCGGCGGTGTTGAGATCTATTCCTCGGACGATCCCAAGTCGAGCTGCGCACTCGTATCTTTCTCCGTTCGAGGCGTCGGGACGCGCGACCTCTCAGCGGCACTCTGGGATCGTCATCAAATCTACATCCGCAACGTCACGCATCCGGAAATCCATTGGGATGCCAACCGTGCATCGTTGCACCTGATGGTCACGAGCGCCGATGTCGATTTGCTGGTCGGCGGCGTCGCCGAGATCGCGAAGGAAGCTAAGGCGTAGGAGCGGCGTCTCGCCGCGATTGGTAGATCCTTCGGGGACGCGACAATCGCGGCTGGAAGCCGCTCCTACGGCGACTTCAGCACCGCCCAACACTCCACCTCGGCCTTCGCTCCAAGCGCAAGGCCACTCGCGGCAAACGTGCTTCGCGCGGGTTTCTCGCCAGGGAAGTACTGAACGTAGATTGCATTCATGGCTGCGTAGTCATCGATGTCGGCGAGCATCACCGTGCACTTCACGACTTGATCGAGCGTCGCACCGTTCGCGGCGAGCACCGCCTTGATATTATCCATCGTCTGTCGAACCTGCGGCCCGATGCCGCCTGACACGGGTGTGGACGCACCCGGCTTGATGCCAATGGCCCCCGACAGGTAGAGCATATCCCCCACCCGCACGGCGTCGGAATAGGGCCGATTGGCGGCGCGTGCTTCTTCGGAATTGATGAATTCAACGTGGACCGCACCGTGCGCGGCCACATACAGCATCAACACACATAGCCCGACGAAGACTCGCATCCCTCCCCTCCTTTTGATTTCATTCGAGATTGTCGATACCCGCGTGATGCGCGCCACCGCGCCAATCGTTTCGCGGATCGTCAACCCGGATAGTTGGCGAGGAATCGCAGATGATCGCATGACGCCCGAGTTTACGAGGCTTTTGCACGCGAGTTGCCTCTCCTATAGGGCAATCATCACTCGGCGCAGAAGATATCCCTTCTTCTTGGTCAAAACGAGCCGATCGTATCCGCACTCGGACTCCACCAGCCAATCCGCGAGCTGCTCAATGCTTCGGGGGCGTCCGTGCTCTGCGCACACTTTCAACGCGAGGGCCGCAATCTCGTCATCGGAAAGTCGTGCGCTGCGACCCGGAAGCTGGTCCGCAAGCCGCTCCATGAATGCAACATCGACACGGCGCGCCAGCCACATTCGCCGCGCGATCTCGATCTCCTCGTAATCCTGATCGACCCCCAGCGATGCCGCGACATAGGCTCGGTGCCACGATTGCCAGTTCGCATAAAGCATCAATGCGTCCCGGTCGAGATGATCCTCGTCCACGTTCTGCCGATTCAGATCGTGCTGCTCGCAGTAGTCGTGCCAATTCCACATGGCACGGTCGAACTCGGGGGGAAACACCGGACCGTGTTCATAGCCGAAGTGCAAGAGTTCCTCACTGGTGGGGATGTCGCCGTCGGCGTACTTCTCCGCGAGATCGATGGCATAGTCCATGTGCAGCGTCACGATCGCCACCTGCACTCGATGGCCTGCCTGACGTCATAGGTTGCGTCTAAGCGATTGAATTGAATTAACATTATCGCGAAACCCCTCATGTCTCGCCAGCCGCTCGCGTCGCGGTCTCTTTCAGTATGAACTCACGCGGGCGGTTGGAACAGACCATCCAGAGCCAGATTCGTCGCCGACTTCAATCCGACCCGACCGCGCACTATCCTTCGTCAACCCATTCCGGATGTGGCATACCAAGGGTTCTCTCCAGCCCTCAGGCAATCGGGCCCAATTTCAGGGAAAATGCGAAAATCCGTGCACTTACGAGTAACACACCCGAACCCTCCGTTTCGCGCTCTGTCTCTTGCGTGTCTTGCGTTGATTTTGACTTGTTGCCGCGAGGGGCCCTCGCAAACTGAAAGTCCCGCCCCTGCCGAAACGAAGGCTGTTGGTTTCGAGGCCATCATCTCCGGGGCCTATGAAGGCAAAATCTCGGGAACCGGGGTGCTCATGCTTCTTCCCGAAGCGGGATTTGAGCATCAAGGCTACTTCTTTGTGGCAGATGGCCAAGGCATGCGAGCCCACGGCCTCACCTTCGTGTTGCCGCGCGGGATCGCGCCGGGAAAGCACACCTTGGAGAGCCCCGCGCCATTCGACATTGGGACAGCGCCATCGGTCCGTGTAGATAGAGACATGGG
>JAPULC010000003.1 GCA_027295305.1 Gammaproteobacteria bacterium | reverse complement strand
TTCGTGACAATCCCCGCCTCGGGGACAGGATGAACATGGTGTGGCGAGCGCACCGCTACGGGCCGGATCATCCCGCGCTCGAGGGCAGGGATCTTGACCCGGCACAATATGCCAATCTGAATCGACTCTACGCGGACGGTTGAGATTTTCGGGACCTCGAGCAACCCCAGTTGCCGCGATGCTCAGATCAGCTCGTGTGCCGCATTGTCCAGGATCGCTGACACATTGCGTGTCGCCATCTCACGCATCAACGCTTTGCCGCCTTCGAGGGCGCCTTCGATGAGCTCGCGCTGCTCTGCATCGAGGTAGTCGAAGCCCTGTTCCTTCTGCTCGGCGAGCATGCGAGCACCGTTGACGGGAATGACTGTGGCGAGCAACAGACCGATACGATAGTCGCGTATGAGCTGGTCGAACGTGTAGCCGTTCACATCATGGGCTCGAAGCGTCTCGTGGTAGCGTTTCAACAGATCCGATTCGTGCTCGCGGCGTAGCTCCGTCGTTAGGTTCTGCGCGATGAAGTAGGAGAGATCGCGCAGCCCCGAGCCCCATGAGATCAACTGCCAGTCGAGCACCACCAGCGGGTCGGCATGCGCGTCGTCGAAGAGAAAATTCTCGAGTCGATAGTCGCCGTGCACGAGGGTCCAGGCAGAGCGGCTGCCTTCCTCGACGAGCTCGGCGAAGCGCCCGGAAAGCGCTCGCCCCGCCGCTTCGTACTCCGGGGGGAGTACATCCCCATGCTCCGCCCAGAAATGGTCCCATCCCTGAGCGTAAAGCCCCTGGAACAGTTGTCCGCTGCCTTGGGAGTTCAATAGCCACTGCTGCCCGGTGAGACGTTCGTCCTGCCACCACCTGGCATGGATTTTCGCCAAGGTCGATACAGCGAGGTTGGCATCCTCGACGCTGCAGGATTTCACTTGCGCCACCATGCGCAGATTGCCCATGTCCTCGATCAGCAGACAGTAGCGGCCCGCGTCCGGATCGGAACCGCTCCAATAGTGGACAGGTATGCGCGCTGGGCATTCGGCCGCCAGCTTGCGATAGAAGTTGATCTCGGTGGAATAGATGAAAGCGACCAGCGCTCGATCCGACTCCTGCGCGATCTCGAGGACCGTGGGCAGTTTGGCAACCAGGGAAGCGGGCCCGGCTGCGGCTGGCTCGTAGTCGAGTTTGACCCGTAGTGTGACCCCCACGTAGCCGCGCCCAATGCCGATTTCGTCAAACTCACAACCCGTGACGCGCGCGCTCGTTGCCAGTGCGCCCGATTCGTGCAACGCCTCCGTGAGCCACTCAGGCGTCATCTCCTCGGGCGTCTTAGGTACGTGTGTCATCACTCATCCCCGATCTCACGGCCGGCCCATGATGTTGCCCGCCTGCAACTTTTCAACTATTTCAACTTGTTAGTTCTTGTCCGGAAATTGCCGTCCCTGGCAATTTCCTCTTCCGCTTCCGCAAACGCGGTTTGCGGAAGCTCCCATTTTCCTTGCTTTTCCTGCAGCTGAGCTTCCGGAAAAGCGAAAAATGCCGGGGCATCCATGCCCCCGGGAGCTAGTTTCCGGACGGAAACTAGCTCGGACGCGTTGCCTTACGGCGCCCCAACAGCTTCCTTGTCGGCGAGCTGTGCAACGAGATCGCGCAAGCGCTCGAGTTGGCGTGATGCTTCTTCGAAACGCTGCGCAGCCAGGGCACCCAGGTACCCCTCGAATGCCGCGTTGGCCTGACGCCCGAGGCTTCACAGTCGGTGACGTTCGCTACGGCTCTTCGGGCATCAGAGCTTCCGTCGGCTTCAGCGACGCTCGGAGATCGTCGCGAGAATTCCGTTTGCGCCGAAGCGGAGGATTTTCGTGGGCTGGCCTCGACGTTCGTAGATCCACGTATCACCCTGGCGAACCGTGGGCTCACCGCACTTCTTCAGGACTTCATATTGCATGGGACCGTGACGCCCGCCGTCCTGAATGATGTGGACGCCACAGCGCATCGATGTCGCCGAGGCTGTCTCGGCACCAAGCAACAGTGCGAGCGCGAGACCGGCCAGGCAGACGCATTTGCTATTCATGATTCGGTTCTCCCCAGCGCTATCGCTTGCCTGGAATGGTGAACGTGAGGTCAGGCAACAGCATGATGCCGGATGCCACCCGCAGCTCGCTTCCGCTGCCCACGTTGCGTGCCAACGCTTGGAGCGGTGAGCGTACGATCATCTTGCTGGAGCCCGAAATGCCATCGAACCTGCCCGTGCCGCCAGTGACAGTGAACACCCCTTCACATCCGCCGAGCTCACCCTCACAGCTCAGCTCGGCGAAGACCGTGTCTTCGGGCGATTGGGTGATCGTGCAATAACCCGAGGCGGATGTTTGCCCTGTCGATACCACGAGCTTCTGAGTGATGGGGCATTGTGCGAAGGCTTGGTCGAACTCGCCCGCGGCGGTTTCGACGTAGATGACTCCGTCAATGGCCCCCAGAAACAACACGGTGTCGGTGCCGATGTGAAATATGCGTCCTGCGCCGTCCCAGGGGAGGATGGCCCGTACCGTTTTCTGCTCTGCCGCTCGAAGATCGAGCGGGGTGGCCAACACGGCGAGGCTGAGCACTGATGCCAGCCCGAGTAACAGGCCCCTCATGACGATTCTCCCTCGGACGTTCTGCCGATGTGTCTAGCGTATGCTGATTCGAGAGAGTAGCCAGGCAGCAAGGGTCAGGCAACCCGCGCACCAGCACGGCAGCCGAATACGAGACCGGATTGACTGGCTTGAGCGGGCGAGCTGAAGCAACATACGACCTCCTTCGACGAAGTTTTACCCGCCAGCAGAGGACAACAACATGATTGGATACGTCACGCTCGGTACGAATGATCTGGAACGCGGCACTGCGTTCTATGCAGCCCTGCTCGGCGAGATCGGAGCCAAGGAAGTCATGAAGAACGAGAGGATGGTGATGTTCGGCACCGAGCGGGGTGCCCCCATGCTCGGGGTCTGCACACCCTACGACGAGAAGGATGCCACGGCAGGCAACGGCACCATGGTCGCGCTGGACGTCGGCTCGCAGGAAGCGGTTCAGAAGGTTTACGCCAAGGCCATCGAGCTCGGCGGTACCGACGAAGGCGAGCCGGGGCTGCGCGGGGGCAACTTCTACGGGGGATACTTCAGAGACCCGGACGGGAACAAGCTCGTAGCCTTCACCATGGGCTGATGCATCAATTGCCGACGGCCACCCGGGGCACTCGTTGGCCAATGCGGGTGACGATTTCGTAGTTGATGGTCCCGAGCTTCGCGGCCAGCTCGTCGGCGGTGATCTCCTCAGTGCCGTCGCGGCCGATGAGGGTTGCCTCGTCACCTATTTTGACTTGTCCGCGAAGCGCGGTGACGTCGACGAGGCTCATGTCCATCGTGACGTTGCCGATCTGGGAACAACGTGTGCCGCGGATCAGCATGTCGATGTCGTTCGACAACCCCCGGCTCACCCCATCGCCATAGCCAGCCGGCACGGTGGCGATCAGCGAAGCTCGTGCAGTGTGAGCGGCGTGGCCATAGCTCAGCCCGTGACCTTGCGGCACTTCCTTGAGAAACGTGATGCGGCTTTTCAACTCGAGCACGGGACGGAGCTCGCCCACCTTCGGATTCGCAATGTCGGTCGACGGCCGCAGACCGTAGATAGCAATGCCCGGACGCACCGCGTCGAAATGGGAGTCGGGAAGATCGAAGATCGCGGCGCTGTTCGCCATGTGATAGACCTCTATTCCCTGATCCTTCGTCGCTTCGACGATGCGGTTAAAACGTTTGAGCTGCTCGATGGAATAGGTCTTGTCGGCTTCGTCCGCGCGGGGGAAATGACTCATGAGCCCTCGCACCCGAAGCGTCGGGAACTCGCGGCAGTGCGCGAGAAACGCTGATACGTCGTCGGGACGAATGCCGATGCGACCCATGCCCGTGTCGACCTTCACGTGCAGCGATATCTCCCGCTGAGCCTTCTTCGATTCCCGCGCCAACGCTTCCACCATGTCGCGTGTGCACACCACCACTTCGAAGCCGTTAGCGACCAGTGCCTCGCTGTGCTCGGGGAGCGTGGCAGAGAGAACGATGTAGCTCGCATCGATACTTGCGTCTTTTAGCTCCATTGCCTCTGCGACATCGGCGACACAGAGCGTACGATGGCCCGATTCAACCAGATGACGCGCGACGATCTGCGCCCCGTGCCCGTAGGCGTTGGCCTTTACCACGGGCCAAAGCAATGCGCCCGGCGCCTCGCCGGCGATGAGGCGCAGGTTGTGCGTCAGCCGGTCCAGATGAATGTGGGCCTGCGTCAGTCGGGTTGCGTGTGACTCCATGGTTCAAGTCTAAGCCATGACGCGAATCGGCTGAGTCATCAGGCGCGCGACGCTTTGATCCGAGGGCTCTCTGAATCCGGCGAGACCTATTTGCATTTGCTCATGGGTCGCTTGCGGTTGATCGCGATACGAGCCGAATAACCGATCCCACCATGTCAGACAGAAACCGAAGTTGCGATTGTGCTCGTCGCTGTCCACGGAGTGATGGATGCGGTGCATGTCCGGCGTGACCAGCACCCATCGCAGGATTCGATCGAGCACCCTCGGCATACGCGCGTTGGCATGGTTGAAGAGCGAGCTGGAGCTCAGCACCACCTCGAATACCAATACCACGAGCGGCGTCGCGCCGATGGCAACCACCGCTGCGCCTTTTATGATCGTGGACAGAACGATTTCCACCGGGTGGAAGCGCACGCCGGTCGTCTGATCGAATTCGACATCGGAGTGATGCACGGCGTGGACTCGCCAGAACCACGGCACGAGGTGGAACATCCTGTGCTGCCAATAGACGACCAGATCCAGCGCCACGAACGCAAGCAGGAATGAGACGGGGTCGGGAAGAGGCAGAAATCGCAGCAGTCCCACCTCGCCGTCCTGCGCCATCACGGCGATGCCCACCAGAGACGAGATGAGCACGATCCTCACGATTGCGATGTTGACGACGAGCATCAGCACGTTCACGAGACGGCGCCCACTCACGAGGCGAAACGGTGGCCTTCGGGGCTGCCACCACTCCCAAGCGCTCAGCGCCGCGACCATGAAGAAGAATACTTCCAATCTGATGAATGCTTCGTTCATCGCTCACGCGCAATTGCTAGTACACAAGATCATTCGGTTTTCGGCCAATAGCGCCCATGCTCGAAGCGCTCGAAGAACTGACCCAGGCCGGGGTGCGAGATCTGCTCGGCACTCTCGTCTGTTTCGAGATTGCATTGCGCCACGTAGGTCTGATGAATCGCCTCGTCTACGAGGACGTGATACCACGGTTCGTCCTTCGGTGGTCGCGAGCGGGCCATTGCCTCGTACCACTCGTCCGTGTGCATGAACTCCGGATCGACGTCCACTACGACGCCCCGATAGGCGAAGCGCAGATGATGCACCAGCTGCCCGATGTGGAAGAGGATTTCCTGGGTCATCTGTCCTTACCCTGTCTTGCAGGACCCACCGTGCAGCGATTGACGTCGGTTTTCAACTCTCGCGAGCCAAACGGCGAATCGGCATCTTACGGCTAGACTCACGATGAGGTGCTCATGATGCTGGACGACTTCCGACATCGAGGTTTTCTGCCGTCGCAGGATCCCCTGACCGCCTTTCCCGACGGCTCCCCCTATCGGCTTCTGGACGAGGTGGGCGATGCGCTGCCCGAACGGCTCGGGCGTGACGACTTCCGCGGCTGGGTCGAGAAACTCGAGATTCCTCCGTGGGGGCGCCATGATGTCTCCAGGATCCCGGAGCTTCGGCTCTATTACGTGCGACTCGGATTTCTCGCCTCCGCCTACGTCAATCAGAAGGATGCGCCGAGAGCCCACCGGCTCCCTTCGAATGTCGCACGGCCGCTCTGCGATGCTTGTCGCTGCCTCGAGCGACCGCCGATTCTGAGCTACGACGGCTATGCCCTCTACAACTGGTGGCGCCTCGATCCCTCGGGCCCGGTTGCACTCGGCAACATCGAGACGTTTCAGAACTTCGTCGAGCTGTACGACGAGCACTGGTTCATCCTGGTGCACGTCGAGATCGAGGCGATTGCTGCAGAGGTCCTTGCCGCTATTCTCGATCTCGCCGATCAGAACGCATTTGACGATGCCGATGCGGTGGATCGCGCCATCGATACGATCACGGGAGCGCTAAGCCGTCAGATCTCGGTGCTGAGACGCATCCCCGAGAAGATGTCCCCCGATCGATACTTCTGCGATTTTCGCCCCTACATCCGCTTCTTCGAGAACGTCGAGTATGAAGGCGTCGAGCACGGATGCGTGAACTTCAGAGGCGAAACCGGCGCGCAGAGCAGTGTCATTCCTGCACTCGTGGCGTTCTTCAAGATCCCCCACGCGCCGTCCGAGCTCACCGATCACCTTGCCGACATGCGCAACTACATGCCGGCCACACACCGCCAACTCGTCGAACGGATTGAGCAGATGCCCGATGTGAAAGCCTTTGCCTCGCCCGAGCGCTTCAACGCGGCACTGGAGGCCGTGGCGGAGTTTCGCGAAGTTCACTACGGCTGGGCGCGCACCTATATCGACCAGAAGGTCTCGGACCCCCGCGGTACCGGCGGAACGCCCTACATGGGCTGGCTCCAGCAGTTGATCGACGAAACCCGCGCG
>JAPULC010000299.1 GCA_027295305.1 Gammaproteobacteria bacterium | reverse complement strand
AAGTCAGAATCGTCGGCGGCGGCATGGGCATGATCATGTTCGAGCACGGGGCGATGACGGGTGCGTCGTGTTGGCGCGCGGATGGCACGCCCATCGGCGTGAGCGGCGGCATGGCGCGCACCGGCAGTCGATTCGACGTTTCGTAGCAAGAGCGGACTTGCAGGGTTGCGCTCTTCAGTGCAAAGGGTTAACAACCCGGCATGGCACGAGCAGATGATCGAGATCAGCGCGTGCGCGCGCGAGTCTGGTGTGGCCGTATCCGGTACGGATGGTTGATGCTGTTCGTGGCGCTCGCCAGTGACATGGCCAATGCTCGTCTTAGGTGGAATGTGCACGCCATCGGGAGGGCGGGGGCCAACCAGTAATCGAGGCCGTTGAACGTAACCGCATAAAGAGCCAACATGGCGTGAGAGGGGAGGGAGATCAGGGCATGCAAGCGCGATTCGAGTGTGCGGCTGTCCGGTACCGATGGTTGACGCTCTTCGTCGCACTTGCCTTCGACATGGCCAATGCGACGGACCCCGCGGCCACCGACGCGCCGGCCGTTGACGGATCTTGCCCCGCTGCGACCGACCCCGCCGTCTCTATAGAGGACGCGGTGGTTTCAATGAGTCGGTGCTACCTCGACATCTCCGTTCGAGAGGACCGGGAGTACATCGGTGCGGTGCTCAGCGTAGAAGCTGGCTACACGTTCGTCGTACAGAAAGGCGAAATAGGTCGAGGCAATGCCCGACTGCGGGTGTCGGTTCCAAAGGGGCAGCGTGTCGTCGCGCTCTGGCACACCCACGGTGCGCCGGGTCCGGCGCGTCAATTCTTCTCACCCACGGATACGAAGCGTGCGGCACGGATGAACCTTCCGTTCTATCTCACGGACCCGACCGGCGCGATACGTGTGTACCGCCCCGGCGATGTGCGCAACGGAGTTGAGAAGCGGACCGGATCGCGGATGCAGGTCGTGCCGGGCAGCGCACTCGGCACGCTCGTGGTGTCACGTGCAGGTGACAAGGTAATCACCAAAGCCGAAGCCGAAACCGAGGCGAGCAACAACGCCCCACCCCCCGCCGAGAGACAAGCGCCCTGATGTCCCGTCGGGTCGCACCTCTCGCGGCCCGTTGACGGACGCACGACGATCAGGTCTAACCCTCGGAATTGATCGTGATCGCGACGCCTGGACCAGGTCGCTCCAGGTTGCCACTGTCGTCCACAGCTCGGCTCGAGATCGTGACTCGCCCTTGACGCTCAGGCAGCCACGTATAGCTCCAGGTCTCGCGACCACTTGCAGGATGCCACGTGATACCGCTGTCCACCGACACTTCGACGGCAGCGACGTGTCCGCCGCGTTCATCGCTGGCGCGGCCAGCAATTGTGATGGTGCCGAGAGGCAATGTCGCTTCGTTGGCTGGGGCCATGATCGTTGATGTTGGCGGCACCGTGTCGCTCGAGGCAGCGGCGGCCACGAGGTCGCTCTGCAAAGTTGCCGGTTGAATGCCCATGTCCGCAAACAGATTGACGGTGGCTTGTTGAACATCACGGTCGGGTCCGTTCGGGTCGACCCCAACCCGCGTGGAGTCGGAGTTTGCACGCTCCGTAGGAACTCCCGTGTCGGCATCGTGGTGCGCATCCAGCCCCCACGCCCACTGCACCGTGCCGGCCCCGAAGACGAGCGCGCCGCTTGCATGTCGATAGAGTGTGAGGTGATGAGTCGCGGTACCCGAGTCAAAGACCGAACCGTGATCCTGAATGTAGGGGACGTTGTCGATGGTCGTCTCGGACAGACGAAAGAGTCCCGGTGGGCGAAATCCATTGTCCAGGTCTTCGTCCCACTCATGACCGAGCAGACCCTTCAACAAAACGGCTCGCTCGCCAACGCGGAGATTCGCAACTTCCGTGTTGCGCCAGAAACGCAAAGCGGCATATTCGAACGGCACGATGAGCGGATCGTTGCGCCAAGCGTTCACGGTAAAGATCGTGCCAGTCAAAGCGTTCTCCGGCTGCGCGCCCTCGGGATTGAAGGGGCGTGAGTCACGCCAGGTGCCTGTCCACACGTCGGCCACCGGATCGATTTTGGCGTCGTCGTGGGTTTCCTTGTAGGTGACCAATGTCCGGTGGGGCGTGCCCGAGCCATCGATGCTTTCCTCCCACCGCGTTTTCCAGAACACCTCGTTGCCGCTGAAAAAGGCCAGGTTCACGCCTGCATCTCGGGCAGCCTCGACATGCCGTCTTTGATCGCGAGACCAATATTCGTCGTGACCGACAGACAGAAACAGCCGATGTTTCAGAATTTCCTTACCACGGCGATCGCTGTCGACACCGGTGAAATAACTGACGTCGTAGCCATTGGCTTCCAGCCAGCGCACGCAGGCGTACTCGGCACTGAGAACACTATTCGGTGTTCGATAGTGGCGCGTCTCGATGGGACGGTTGTAGCTGACCTTGTAGGCACGGGGTGGCCCGCCGTGCGATCGCGAGCGCTTCGGATCGAGCCGGCCGTAGGTGCAGTGGCCGCCGTAGCGGTTGTAGGCCTGCCAGGTGGTATCCGAAGTCTGGAATAGGATGTCCGAGCCACCATCATCGTCCCGTACGATGAAATAAATGTGGCTCGCCCGGGGTTCGCTGAGCGCATTGGCCAGACGCCCGTAACCCAACGCCCCGTATGCATGTGCCGCAGCGGCGGGCCTCTGCGCCGGACCGGAACGGCTGTTGTCGACGCGCCACCCCGTAGGATCGGAGTCCTGGCGCACGAGGCGCGCAAAATAGATTCCTGAGGTGGCCTCTCGCGGGGCGTTCCAAGAAGCGGAAACGGCCCAGTTGCCACAGTCATAAAGATGCGTGTCCGGGTCGGTGATTGCTTCCGGCTGACGCTGGGGGAGCTTGGCGGACGGCAAGAGGGTGTCGACCCGGCGCGCGCCCATTCCCCCGTAATAGCCCATGCGATAGATGTCGATCCGATAGTCGGCGGAGTCGGTCTTGATCTTGAAGAAGATCGTCTCGCCCGGGTTGATGCTGATGTCGTGGCCGAAGCCCTGGATCGTCGGATCGCCCCAGCCGTTGACGTCCCATTCGGTGGGCGGATCGCCCGGCAGGGCGTTCTCGCGAACGATGCTGTTGGATGTAGTCGACATTGCAATCATGATAATCGCCCGGAGACCTGAGCGAGCGCGTCATTGGCGCGCATTACCATTGAGATGCCCGATCCGCGATCATTCAACGCTCCCGAGGGACCAGCCCCATGCCGATGATCAGCGCGCAAAGTCCTGTCACGTTTCAGGATCCTCTGCCGGACCGCGTGGATGTCGTCATCATCGGCGCCGGCGTCATCGGCATCTCCACGGCCTGGTTTCTGGCGAAGAGCGGCGTCTCGGTGCTCGTCTGTGACAAAGGCCGGGTCGCGGGAGAACAGTCCAGCCGCAACTGGGGCTGGGTGCGCCAACAGGGACGCGATGCGGCTGAGCTCCCCATCATGATCGAGAGTATCAACATCTGGGACGGGCTTGCCGAGGAGACCGGAGATGACCTCGGCTTCACGCGACAAGGGGTGCTTTACCTCGCGGAAAGCGAAGCCCAACTCGCCAATCAGGCCGAATGGCTGGATGTGGCGGCGCAACATCAGCTCGACACACGAGTTCTCACCGCCAAGCAAGTCGACGAGCTGATTCCCGGCGCTCAGGGCCAATGGCATGGCGGGCTGTGGACCGCGAGCGACGGCCGGGCAGAGCCCTTCAAGGCAGTGCCCGCCCTGGCGCGGGCCCTGCAGCGTCGGGGCGGACTCGTTCGTGAAAATTGTGCCGTTCGCACATTGGACATCGAAGCCGGAAAGGTCGTCGGCGTGATCACGGAGCACGGTCGCGTGCGCGCACAATCCGTCGTCTGCGCGGCGGGGGTGTGGTCGTCGTTGTTCGTCGGCAATCTGGGTATCAGACTTCCGCAACTGACGGTGCGATCGACCGCCGCCCGCACTGCGCCGGCACCGGATACCTTCTCTGGAGGCGCGTCCGTCGGTGAGGTTTCCATTCGGCGACGAATGGATGGTGGGTACACGGTTGCCGCGGGGGGCATGAATGAACACTTCATCGGTGCAGACAGCTTCCGATACCTGTTCGAGTTCCGTGCGGCCTTGTCATCGAGCACGCGTTTTTTGCGCGTGAGATTCGGCGAGGGCCTGCTGAAGCGGTTGACGCCAACCACCTCGTGGGATGAAGACACCGTCACGCCATTCGAGCACACGCGGGTGCTCAATCCAGAGCCGTCGCAACTCGCCGTCGAGCGGATGCACGAAGGCCTGGCTCGACGACTTCCCGCGCTCGCCGATGTCCCGTTTGAAGAGGCATGGGCAGGCATGATCGACGTCACCCCCGACGTGGTTCCGGTAATGGACGAAGTGGGTGACCACCGCGGTTTGTTTCTTGCCACCGGATTCAGCGGTCATGGATTTGGAATCGGCCCGGGAGCCGGTCGGGTAATGGCGGATCTCGTCCAGGGACGCCCGCCGGCTCACGATCTCACCCGTTTTCGGTTCTCCCGATTCTTCGATGGATCTCCGATGAATCCGGGACCGGGCCTTTGAACTTGGGTGTCATGGGGCAAAGCACGGCGGGTGCGATGTTGCGATTGTTGCCGCGAAACGCCTGAGTGATCGTCACCTCGACCATTCTCGATCGTGCAGAGCACTAATGTTGCTCCAGGACCTGCCGGCGGCTCTCGCGTGTCAAGATTTGGACGATTGACTGCCCCGCTCTCTGGACGAGATCGACCCCCGAAAGTATCATCCGCCCTCGCGCGCCCGTTGTTCAGCTTAAAAGAGCGTCCGGCGGAGGATCTCGAGGTCCTCGCCATCAGTCAGGATGCCGAACGTGTGGACGGACGACGACTCCTCGGGAACCACCCGCCAGTATGTGGTTGGAGCGCCGCGTTGGCTTCGGCCGCCCGGTACGATTTGTTGGCGTGCCCGGTATCAGCGGCATCACTTCGTTGATGGTGGTGGTTGGGGGTCGGCCACGTGTAGTGGGGTTCCGAAAAGGATGACCCTGAAGCAACAAGGGCAAAGCTCAAGAGCTTGATTCCGCGGTCACGGGGAGCAACCGACTACGCGCCGCGGAAGGTAGGGGACTGGTAGGTATGATCGTTGCAGTCGTGTTGGTCTTTCTGGTCGTTGCATCGGTGCTGTTTCATTTTTGGAGCCCGTGGTGGTTCACGCCGCTGGCGTCCAACTGGGGCACGATCGACGCTACGATCGATCTCACGTTCTGGGTCACCGGCTTCGTTTTCGTCGCCATCAATCTGTTCATGGCCTATTGCGTGTGGCGTTTTCGCTATCGTGAGGGGGCGCTCGCACATTACGAGCCAGAGAATAAAAAGCTGGAATGGTGGCTCACGGGGCTGACCTCGGTGGGCGTCATCGCCATGTTGGCGCCCGGGTTGTTCGTGTGGGCCGCCTTCGTGACGGTTCCCGAGGACGCGATGGAAATTGAGGTGCTGGGGCAGCAGTGGCACTGGAGCTCTCGCTATCCCGGGGAAGATGGGAACTTCGGCACCGTCGATGCGCACTTGATCACCGATGACAATCCGTTCGGCATGAACCCGGACGATCCCGATGGCCAGGACGACATACTGGTGTCGAGCTCGTTGGTGCATTTCCCGATGGGAAAGCCGATCAAGGTGCTGCTGCGCTCCAAGGACGTGCTCCACAACTTCACCGTGGCCCAGTTCCGGGTGAAAATGGATCTGGTGCCTGGCCTGGTCTCCTTCGTGTGGCTGATACCGACGCGTACTGGCGACTTCGAGATTCTGTGCGAGGAACTCTGTGGCATCGGGCATTTCGCGATGCGCGGTAAGGTCGTGGTAGATGAGCAGGCGGATTTTGATGCCTGGCTGGCAGACCAGTCCACCTATGCCGAGCTCGCCGCACGCGAGGCGGGGGATCCGGTGGCGGGTCAGGCTCTCTATGCGGTCTGCGCTGCCTGTCACGGACCAAAGGGGGAAGGTAATCCTGCGCTGAACTCACCGAAGATTGCCGGTCAGTCGGCTTGGTATATGAAGCGCCAGCTCGCCTACTTCAAAGACGGCACGCGTGGAGCCCACCCAGAGGACGTCTACGGCCAACAGATGGCAGCGATGACTTTGACTCTGGCAGGCGAGAAGGCCATCGACGACGTCGTCGCCTACATCCGGACCTTACCGGACGAACGGGCGCCCAGCACGGTGATTGGGAATGTCGCCCGCGGGCAACACACTTATGGCACTACTTGCGGCGCATGTCACGGGTTCGAAGGTCAGGGGATAAAGGCAACGAACGCACCGCGAACGGCTGGCATGAGTGATTGGTATCTGGTCACCCAGTTGAATAATTTCAAAAACGGAATTCGTGGGGCACATCCTCGGGACATGTACGGCATGCAGATGGAATTGATGGCGGCAACGCTGTTGGACGACGAGGCGATCGACGACGTGGTCGCCTATGCCACCAGCTTGCGCTGAGTATGAACATCAGCGCGGAGGGATAAAATTTCATGGTTCAAAGCACGCACGACGCAATGCATTTTGTTGCTCCTGCCGAAGTCGAGGAGGTGGAGCTCTACCATCCGAAGACCTTCATCGGGAAGTACATCTGGAGCCAGGATGCGAAGGTCATCGCCATCCAGTATTCGATCACCGCTATTGCCATAGGCCTGGTCGCGTTGGTGCTGTCGTTGATCATGCGGCTGCAGCTTGGGTTCCCCGAGACGTTCTCGTTCATCAATCCGAGCAACTATCTCCAGTTCGTGACCATGCACGGCATGATCATGGTCATCTACCTGCTCACGGCGCTTTTTCTGGGGGGCTTCGGCAACTACCTCATCCCGCTGATGGTGGGGGCCCGAGACATGGTCTTCCCCTACGTGAACATGGTGAGCTATTGGGTGTATCTGGCTGCGGTGTTGCTGCTGGTGGCGAGCTTCTTCGTGCCGGGAGGGCCAACGGGCGCCGGCTGGACCTTGTATCCACCGCAAGCTGTCAGCGCGGGCACGCCCGGAGCCGACGCCGGCATCATCCTGATGCTCGTGTCCCTCGCGTTGTTCATCATCGGCTTCACGATGGGCGGTCTCAATTACGTGGTGACCGTTCTGCAGGCGCGCACGCGCGGCATGACGCTGATGCGCATGCCATTGACGGTCTGGGGCATATTCATGGCCACCGTTCTGGCGCTGCTTGCGTTTCCGGCTTTGTTCGTCAGTGCGATCATGATGATCCTGGACCGATTGATCGGCACCAGCTTCTTCATGCCGGCCATGATTTCCCTGGGAGAGGCGACCGCGCACGACGGGGGCAGCCCGATATTGTTTCAGCACCTGTTCTGGTTCTTCGGCCATCCCGAGGTGTACATCGTCGCGCTGCCGGCCTTTGGCATCGTGTCCGATCTGCTCAGCGTGCATGCCAGAAAGAATATCTTCGGCTACCGGATGATGGTGTGGGCCATCATTGCGATCGGTGCGCTCAGCTTCGTCGTGTGGGCCCACCACATGTACGTGAGCGGCATGAACCCGTACTTCGGATTCTTCTTCGCCACCACCACGTTGATCATCGCCATTCCCACCGCCATCAAGGTGTACAACTGGGTGCTGACCTTGTGGCGAGGCAATATCCATCTAGAAGTGCCGATGCTGTTTGCCATCGGGTTCGTGTTCACGTTCATCAACGGCGGACTGACGGGCTTGTTTCTGGGCAATGTCACCGTCGATCTACCGCTTTCAGATACCTACTTCGTCGTCGCCCACTTCCACATGGTGATGGCGGTTTCACCCATACTGGTGGTGTTCGGGGCCATCTATCACTGGTACCCGAAGATCACAGGGCGAATGCTGAACGACACCTTGGGTAAGTTTCATTTCTGGGTCACCTTCATCGGGACTTATGCGATCTACTATCCGATGCATTATCTGGGTTTCGCAGGGGTGCCCCGGCGTTACTTTGCTTATGGAAACACCGACTTCATGTCGGATTCGGTGCAGTCGCTGAATGTGTGGATTACGGTGGCTGCGCTCATCGTGGGCGCCGTACAAATAGTGTTCCTGTATAACCTGGTGGTGAGCTACTTCAAAGGCAGGCCATCGGGACCCAATCCCTGGAATGCGACGACGTTGGAGTGGCAGACCGCCGATACGCCACCGAAGCACGGCAACTTCGGGCCGGAGCTGCCGCTCGTCTATCGATGGGCCTACGACTACAGCGTCCCGGGGGCCGCGGAGGATTTCATACCGCAGAACGTCGCGCCCGATGCGGCGCATGCGCTTCTCGAAGAAGACCACGAGAGCTCGGAGCCCGAGTCTTGAGCATCACCCTAGTATTCCTGGGGCTGATGATGGCGACGCTGGTGGTCTGGCTCGTAAGGCAGACGATCAACGTCAAGCCGTGGGTTGCGGAGGCCGAGATTGGCGAGGTCCCCACGTCCGGCGTGGCATCTTTGCCCGCGGTGAAACTCGGCTTGGTAGCGTTCCTCGCGGTTGTCACCTCCCTGTTTGCGCTGTTCATCAGCGCCTACTCCATGCGCATGGGATACGCGGATTGGCGCCCCATGCCAGAACCCGATCTGCTTTGGCTGAACACGGGCATTTTGATACTGAGCAGCGTGGGGCTGCAGTGGGCCTCGAGCGCTGCGAAGGGAAACCGGATACGAGGTGTGAGGTTCGGTCTGATGGCAGGGGGCGCCTGCGCCGTTGGATTTGTAGCCGGCCAGCTGCTGGCCTGGCAACAGCTGACTGCGTCGGGATACTTCCTGGCCTCGAATCCTGCCAATGCCTTCTTTTATGTGATCACCGCCCTGCACGCGCTGCATCTGTTGGGCGGCCTGGTGGCCTGGGGCAGGACCGTGATCAGGGTGTGGTGGCGCGGATTTGACGCTTCCCAGGTGCGTTTGAGCGTGGAACTGTGTGCCGTCTACTGGCACTTCCTGCTCGTGGTTTGGCTAATCTTGTTTGGTCTTCTGTTGTCTACCTGAGAAAAGGATACGCGCTGTGGCGGAATCTGCGGTCCCCTTAGCCCCTGGATTACGGGGCATTGCTGCTGACTGGTCGTCCGACCAGCGGGCGTTCAAGAACGTCCCCTGGGGCAAGGCCATGATGTGGATCTTCCTCCTCAGCGATACCTTCATCTTTTCATGTTTCCTCATCTCTTATATGACCGTGCGAATGTCCACCACGGTTCCGTGGCCGAACGCCAGTGAAGTGTTCGCGCTGACGATCTTCGGCAACCACATTCCGCTGATTCTGATCGCCATCATGACGTTCATCCTGATCAGCAGCAGCGGCACCATGGCCATGGCGGTCAAGTTCGGCTACCAGAAAAACAAGAGGATGACTGCTTTTCTGCTGATCGTTACCGCAATATTCGGCGCTTCCTTTGTCGGCATGCAGGCCTTCGAGTGGACCAAGCTCATCGTGGAGGAAGGGGTTCGGCCCTGGGGCAATCCGATGGGCGCGCCTCAGTTCGGTGCGACCTTCTTCATGATCACCGGGTTCCACGGGACCCACGTGACGATCGGAGTCATCTTCCTGATCATCGTGGCAGTCAAGGTGTTGCGAGGCTCACTCGACGAGGAGCGGCCCGGCTTCATGACCGGGCGCAAGGGTCGCTATGAGATCGTCGAGATCATGGGTCTGTACTGGCACTTCGTGGATCTCGTCTGGGTGTTCATCTTCGCATTCTTCTATCTCTGGTAAGGCTAAAACATGGCGGAACACGTCGAAGGCCAACAACATCCCATCAGCGTCTACTTCTGGATCTGGGGTTTGTTGTTCGTTCTCAGCACGTTGTCGTATATGGTCGACTACCTGCAATTTCAGGGATATCTGCGCTGGACGCTGATCATCGTGTTCATGTTGTTGAAGGCGGGCCTGATCGTTGCAGTCTTCATGCACATGATGTGGGAGCGAATGGCCTTGTGGTGCGCCATCCTGATCCCCCCCGGGGCGATATTGGTTTTCATCGGATTGATGTCAGCGGAAGCCGACTACACGTTCTTCACCCGGCTGGTATTTTTCGGGGCGGCTCCGTAGAGAGCTTTCCCGCTCCCTCTTCGCGGATGATTGCTTCCTTCAGACGTCGTTTCCCGGGCTCGCTGACGATGCCTCGAATGCTTGCCTGACAAACGATCTGTGCGCTTCGCGCATGGCCTGCTCGGCGATGTCGTCGTCAGCCCACTCCGAGAATCTGGGTCGCAAGGCGGCACACAGATCCCAATAGGGGAGATGGGTGAAGTCGATGGTGGTGTGGGACTGATATTCCTTCGTGAAACCGTCCATGGCGTCGCGTCCGAATGCCCACACGATCTCGAGCCTGGCGTTGGCCAGATCTGCGAGTGGGTCTCCCAGCGCGGCGTCCTCCCAGTCGATGACGGCGACGAGCTTCCCATCATTCCACAACACATTACCCGGCCAGAAGTCCCCGTGCAGCAATACGGATCGATTTCGTCGAGGTAGTGGCCACACGGCCTCCAACGTGTCTCGGATTCGTCCTTCGAACACGGATTCATCCATGGTGGTCGGCCGTTCGGCGAGCCTTTTTGCATAGCGTTCCGATTGTCTTGGCAGAAAGGATAGATCGTGACGCCCGCCGTCCAGGCTATGAATCCGCAGTAGTTGCGTCGCCAGCAGAGCGAGGAAGTCGGCGAGATTGCCGGGTGCGAATTCTGTCTCTCCCTCGATGTGTTCCACCACCACGAATGGCGTCGAGAGGACCTTGCCGGATTGATCGAAGTGAACAGGCACCGGCGCGGCCAATCCTTCCGATTGAAGAATCTGCAAAAGCTTGAATTCGTCTGCAGCGATGTTCGGATTGTGCCTGAGGTCCTCATCGCCGTGTCGGCGCACGATCAGCTTTTCGGTTCGACCATCGGATCGCTCGATCTCGAGGGCAGTCGTATGCGCCGAGATGCCTCCCTTCAACACCCAGGTGCGAAGCAGTTTGCTCCGAGGGTGTATCGTGCGGGCCAACCGCTCAAACTTCTCGTCATCGGATCTTGCGTTCAAGATTGAGCGCGCCGGACGAAGCTCGGATCGAACACGACGCGCCCAACGGTGCGTCGATCTGCCAAACGCCGAAGCGCGTCGGGGAGCGCGTCGAAGCCGATCACCTCGCTCACGAACGGCGAGATTTTCTCGTCGAGCAGCTGCTGATGCAGATCCTCGTAGCAGCGTCTGACGATGTCCGGATGACGATCGCGGTATCCCCCCATGTGGGTACCCACGACGGCGTAGTTCTTGACGAGCACGTGGTTGGCGGGTGCCGAAGGAATGGTCCCGCTGGCAAAACCGACCACCAACAAGCGTCCTTCCCAGGCGACGAGACGACGAGCGGCATCGAAGTACTTGCCTCCAACGGGGTCGTAGACGACATCGACGCCACGTCCATCCGTGGCATCCATGACGCTTGCGTACAGATCTTCTGCGTCGTAGTCGATCACGAGATCCGCGCCCAATTCCCCACACACGCGCACCTTCTCTTCGCCGCCCGCGGCGGCCATGACCCAGCAGCCGTGTTGGCGTGCCATCTGCACGGCCGCGGATCCGACGCCTCCGGCCGCAGCGAGAACGAGCACGGTCTCGCCTGGCTTCAGCCGCCCGCGATGGTGCAGCGCAAACCAAGCCGTCGCGTAGGTGACGTGCATGCCCATCGCAACGATGGACGATACGCCGTCGGGTATCGGCTGTGCGTGCTCGGCAAGCAAAATCGCTTGCTCCGCGAATCCCCCGGACGGCGCGAGCGTGGGACCGACCACCCGCCGCCCGATCTCGACCGCGACGTCGTCGCCGACTGCCATGACGATCCCCGCCGCGTTCATGCCGGGGGTGAACGGCGGCTGAAGCTTCACCTGGTACGAACCCTGGCACTGCAGAATGTCGGCGAAGTTCAGGTCGGTTGCTTCGACCCGAATGCACAAGGTGCCGGGCACAGGTGTCGCAGCTTCCTTGTCGACGATGGTGAGCGTGTCCCACGGATCGCCGAGCGCCGGCATGGACCACGCTCTCATGGCGGCGCGCGTCTATCTTGGCGGGCGCCGCCATTCGACATGCGTGTTGTCAACGCGCCTACCACGCTAGGTTCCGGCCACGGGCCGTTCCTTCGGCGCACTGTCGTAGGCACCTCGGAAATCCCTGAACGGACCATCGCGCCATTCCAGTGCCGCTTTCAGTCCGTCTTCTCTGACACGTCGTCCCCACTCGGCGGCCGCCGCGCGTTGCGCGCTAAGCGCCTGAATCTCGGTGCCCGAGTGCAAACCTTCACGGATACCCATCGATTCGTATTGGCGATTCACCGAGCGCTTCGTGTACATCAGCATCTCATTGTCGATGTGCCCCATGCGTCGCGCGAACTTCTCGGTGAAGTCATCAAGCTCGTCCTTGGGCACGGCGTAGTTCGCCCATCCCAGACGCGCCATTTCGGTACCGGAGAACGAATCGCCTAGAAAGGCGAATTCCCGCGCCTTTGCCGGTGGGAGATGCCACGGCGTCCACATCATGTCCATGGTGGTCATGGCGCGTACCGGCGGATATCCGATCTGCGCATCCTCCGTGACGATTCGAAAGTCGCAGGTGGTTGCGAGCTCGGTCCCCCCCGCGAGGCAGTGGCCCTGAATTTGCGCGACGACCGGCTTCGCGAGTTCCCAGATCGTCCAATTGGTCATCACCACGTGGCGCGACCATTGCGTCGCGCCGGGATGCGTGGTCCCGGTATAGGGGAGCTTGGAGCGGGGATCGACGTACTCGTCATCGTCCGCCGTTCGTGCTGGCGACAGGTCATAGCCGGATGAAAACGAACGCCCCGCCGCTTTTAGAACGATGACGCCGACGCTGTCGTCGTGCTCGGCCTCGCGCATGGCTTCCATCACCTCGCCACGCAGGTTGTTGTTGAGCGCGTTTAGCTTCTCAGGGCGGTTGAGTGTGATGAACGCAAGCCGGTCGTCCGTTTCGTAAAGGATGTCTCGATAAGTCATGGTGTTCCTCCGTCTGTGACACTCGATGTGAAGACGCCGATGATACCGTCAGATCGGCGCGACGGCTCAATCTCGGGCGAATGGTTCGACATATGGCGTGGCGCGCACGCGCCGCTGCTGGTGCCTGGCGACGGTTTCGCCGCATGGAAATGACCCGAAGGATCTGGCAACCTCTGGAATTCCTGCGACGAGCTGAGCCACGCGCAGATCGAGGTCACGGGAGAGGATGGCAGACGATCCGGTCGATGTATTGATTATCGGTGCTGGGGCATCCGGTGCCGCCGTGGCGTGGAGTCTCGCGGAGACGCGCATGAAAATCGTCTGTCTGGAGCAGGGAGATTGGATGAGTCCTGCCGATTACCCGAGTAACGGACGCGATTGGGAGACGCGGGCCTACGGCGACTTCAGCATCAGTCCCAACAGACGTAAACGCCCTGCGGACTATCCCATCAACGAGGACGACTCACCCATCTCGGTCGCCAACTTCAATGCCGTAGGCGGCAGCACCATTCTCTATGCGGGACACTTCCCGCGTTTCCATCCTTCCGACTTCCACGTCAGAACGTTGGATGGTGTAGCCGATGACTGGCCGGTCGATTACGCGACCCTCGAGCCGTACTACGCAGAAAACGATCGGATGATGGGTGTCTCCGGCCTTGCGGGG
Source organism: Gammaproteobacteria bacterium (assembly GCA_027295305.1). GTDB lineage: Bacteria > Pseudomonadota > Gammaproteobacteria > Pseudomonadales > Azotimanducaceae > JAPULC01. The sequence continues at coordinate 14,780 of JAPULC010000299.1, read as the reverse complement.
GATCCTGCCTATCCGCCGAAGGAATCGGTGATGCCACCGGTGCCGCTAGGGAAATCCGGCGAAACCCTCGCCAGGGGATTCAATGCCTTGGGATGGCATTGGTGGCCGTCGGATACCGCCATCGCGACGGAGCCCTACGATGGTCGCGACAAGTGCGCCAATCTCGGGGCGTGCACCAGTGGATGTGCTCAGGGCGCGAAAGCCACTACCGACATCACCTATTGGCCTCATGCGATACGCAGTGGTGTCGAGGTCAGGACCCGCTGTCGCGTGCGCGAAATCGCCGTGAACGAAGCGGGCATGGCGTCCGGGGTCATCTATTACGATGCGGATGGCGTGGAGCATCTGCAGAAGGCGCAGGTCGTGGTGCTTGCCTGCAATGGGGTGGGTACGCCGAGGATCCTGCTGAACTCCTGCTCGAAGCTGTTTCCCGATGGATTGGCGAACAGCAGCGGACTCGTTGGCAAAAACCTGATGTTCCACCCGTATGCATCGATCCAAGGGGTGTTCGACGAACCCCTCGACGGCTACATGGGACCGGGTGTGTGCATCTGGAGCCAGGAGTTCTACGAAACCGACACATCGCGCGGCTTCGTGCGTGGGTACACCTATGAGATCACGCGTGGCAGGGGTCCAGTCGCGACCGCGATGACCGGCATGATGTCGGGCAGGATTCCCTGGGGGGAGGATCACCATCGAGCTTACCGTAGACTGTTCAATCGCATCACGGGCATGGTGGCAATTTGTGAAGACCTGCCGGAGCTTCACAACACGGTGACGTTGGATCCGGACCTCAAAGATTCGAACGGCATTGCTGCGCCGAAAATTACTTACCGGTTGAGCGAGAACAGCCGCAAGATGCTGGACTTCGCGGTGGCGAGGGGCGAGGAAATCCTCCGCGAAGCGGGGGCGAAGGACATCATGTCGGAGGCTCCCATTGCGGTCGGCGGGTGGCATCTGATGGGTACCGCGCGAATGGGCACGGATCCCGCCAACTCGGTCGTAAACGAATGGGGCCGAAGCCACGACGTCAAGAACCTCTTCGTCGTGGACGGCAGCATCTTTGTGACCTCCGCCGGTGTGAATCCTACTCGGACCATCCAGGCCTTGGCGCTTTACATCGCGGACTCGATGAAAAAACGCTTAGCCAACCTCTTCGACTGAGACAAGTCATGAGTGACCGAGATGATATGATTGCCACGGACAACGCGTTGTCGGTGGAAGCGCGCCGTGCGCTCCAGATGCTCGTCGGGATGATAATTCCGCCCAGCGATGAATACGCTGTCCCGGGCGCGGACGATCCGCAGATTTTCGCTGACATCCTGGCGAAGGCGCACGAGCTTCCGGCTGTCATTCAGGGTTTGAAAGTGCTGGATGAGCTTTCGAATGCTCGCAGCGGCGACGGGTTCTGCGCGCTCGACGAAGATGACAGGATTGCGTTGGCCGAGGAATTCAGGCGCTCGCAAGTTTCGGTCGTTCGTGTGCTGGTCGCCATTACCGCACAGTGTTACTACATTGACGATCGAGTCGTGGAGGCGCTGGGCATGGAAGTGCGTTCTCCCTTCCCCGGGGGATTTACCGTCGAAGAAGGGGATTGGTCTTTATTGGAGCCGGTGCGGAAGCGACCGAAGATGTACCGCGAGAGCCCTTGACTGGACATTGGCACCTCGCTCGAGTTTGCGAGGGGGGGTAACACATGAAGCTGAGAAAGCTGGGCCGCACTGGGCTCAAGGTCTCCAATCTCTGTCTTGGCACCATGACGTTCGGCAACGGCGCATGGGGCTGCGACGAAGACATGGCCAAGACGATCATCGATCGGTATCTCGACGCGGGCGGCAACTTCGTCGATACGGCCGACGTATATAACGCCGGTGTCTCCGAAGAGATCCTCGGCCGCGCCATCGAGGGCAAGCGTCAGCAGGTCGTGGTTGCCACCAAGGTGGCCGGCCCCACCGGAGCTGGTGCCAACGATCTGGGTGTGTCGCGGAAGCACATCATGGATTCGGTCGACGCGAGCCTGAAACGTCTCGGCACGGACTACATCGATCTGTATCAGGTCCATGCCTACGATCCCACCACGCCGCTCGATGAGACGCTGCGTGCGCTCGATGACTGCGTTCGAACGGGTCGCGTTCGCTACATAGGTTGCTCAAACTACTCGGCGTGGCATTTGATGAAGGCCACTGCGTTGGCTCGCGAGCTCGGCAGCGCGCGTTTCGATTGCCTGCAGCCACAGTATTCGCTCGTCTGTCGCTACATCGAGCGCGAGCATCTGCCGCTTTGCATCGAGGAAGGCGTCGGTGTCATTCCGTGGAGCCCACTGGGTGGCGGCATGCTGACGGGAAAAATCAGGCGTGGCGAAGCACCACCCGCAGGCTCACGTGCGGCAGCCGATGGTAACAACGAATCCCGCTTTCGAGACGAGCGCAATCTGGACATCGTCGAGCGACTCATCGAGGTGGCCTCGGATCTCGACAGGAGTCCGAGTCAGGTGGCCCTGGCCTGGTGCGCCCAGCAGCCTGGCGTCACCTCCCCGATCTTCGGTGCGAGAACGCTGGAGCAACTGGAGGACAACCTCGTTGCAGGGGACATCACCTTGGACAGCGAAGCGTTGAGACGTCTGGACGAGGTCTCCAAGCTGGAACTCATCTATCCCTACGACTTTCACGAACGTGTTCGCGGGATGATGCAGCAGATGAATCTCGAGACGTCCCAGACCTGAGCATCGCCGGGTCGGAGCGCTTGATCTGCAGTCGAGGAAATCGCGAAAGGATTCCTTGACTTAGCAGTCCTCAGCCCTTAACTTCCGCGCCTCGTGTCGAACGCGCGACACTCGTCATCCGACCGGGTGTGACTTCGATACTCCTTACATAATCCGTTTCCTTCTTATCGTGCGTGGGAATGACGGCAGTACGCAGTGTCATTGCTGGCCTGGGCCGCGTGCGTTGCCCTAGTTAGTTTCCGTCCGGAAACCAACTCCGGGGCATGGATGCCCGGACAACAACTAGACAACTAGATAGGAAGGACAGAAATCGAATGAGTGACTTTGAATCCCTCGGGATCGGGGGCAAGTTCCTCCGCGCCCTGAACGACGTAGGCTACACACAGCCCACGCCCATCCAGTCTCAGGCCATCCCCCATCTGTTGGAGGGAAGAGACCTGCTGGGTGTTGCCCAGACGGGAACCGGCAAAACCGCCGCCTTTGCGGTGCCTGCGTTGCAGCGTCTAGATGACGAGAACGCCCCCGCCAGGCCCAGACATCCGCGCGCACTGATACTCGCACCCACTCGGGAGTTGGCGCTGCAGATCCACGAAGAGCTCTCGACTCTCGGCCGACACGCAAGACTTCGCCATGCCGTGGTCTTCGGCGGCGTGGGTCAGAATCCTCAGGTCAAAGCGCTAGCCAACGGTGTCGATGTGCTCGTTGCCACTCCCGGTCGCTTGCTGGACTTGGCGGCTCAACGGCACCTCGATCTCTCGGCAGTATCGATACTGGTGCTCGATGAAGCCGACCGGCTGCTGGACATGGGATTCATTCGCGACGTCAAGCGCATCATTGCGCAAATGCCCGAGAGGCGTCAGTCGCTGCTGTTCTCCGCCACGATGCCGAAAGAAGTCGCGATGCTTGCTCGCGAAATCCTCTATGACCCGGTTCGTGTCGATGTTTCGCCAAAACAGATGACACTGAAGGAAATAGACCAGCGAGTAGTGATCGTCGGCAACGGCGACAAGCGCCGCATGCTCGAGCGCCTGCTACGTGATAGCGAAGTTTCCCGAGCCATTGTCTTTACCCGCACTAAACATGGTGCGAACAGGTTGACCCGGCAGCTGCAAGCCTCGGGCATCGGTGCCGAAGCCATTCACGGAAACAAATCTCAGAGCGCTCGTCTGCGAGCGCTGGAAAACTTCCAGAATGGCGATGCCTGGGTGCTCGTAGCGACGGACATCGCGGCACGCGGCATCGACTTCGACGCGGTATCCCATGTGTTCAACTACGAGTTGCCTCACGAACCGGAGAGTTACGTGCACCGCATCGGCCGAACCGGCCGCGCTGGGGCTACCGGTGTTGCCTGGTCGCTGGTGGACCCATCGGAACGCAAGCGACTGCGTGCCGTGGAAAAGCTGATCAGATTTTCCCCCACAGAGGTGGTGGTGCAACTGCCACCGCGGGACTCAACCGAGCCTAGTGGGTCCGAGTCTCGGCGGGAAGGCCGGCACACTTCTTCCTCCCGCGATGCGTATCGGGAAACCGCAGGAAGCAGAGTCAGCGGTCGACGGTCCAGCGCTTCCGGCAGGTCACAAGGTGATCAGAAGACGCGTGGGCGGCGGCGTGTTCGACGCAGAAGCGGTCAATCGGCTGCGTAATCCGCAATGCTGCTGAGTGGCGCCCGGGCAGTGGTCACGCGTGAGTAATCGCGATCTGACTTCCGCGTGTACGTCTCCGTCCCGGTTTATGTCCAGAAATTCACATCCCTGTGAATTTCTTCTAACGCATCTGCAAATGTTTGCAGATGCTCCCATTTTCCTTGTTTTTCCTGCAGCTGAGCTTCCGGAAAAGCGGAAAATGCTCACGGCAGCCGCACCGCTGCCGCGGCATCCATGCCCCGGAGCTACTGGTTTCCGGACGGAAACTAGTAGCTGGTAGACAACGAATCGATTCTCATTCAGTCTCACTTGCCCGCTCGAGGGGGTCTTTCGGCGAACGCAAGGAGACAGATGTGGCATTACTGACCCGTGTTTTGATCAGTAACCGAGGCGAGATCGCCATACGCATCGCCAAGGCGGCGTCAGCGCTGGGTCTCGAATCCGTAGGGGTCTACACGCCCGTCGACTCGCTTTCGCTGCACACCCGGTTTACCAGTGAAAACCATGAAATTGGTGCGCAGGACGGCGCTCAGCGTGATGCTGTGAGCGCATATCTGGATGCGGCGGCACTGGTTCAAGTGGCGAAGGACAGCGGCTGTGATTGTATTCATCCCGGCTACGGCTTCCTGTCCGAGAACACCGAATTTGCTGAGCTGTGTGCGGACGCGGGCGTTGTTTTCATCGGCCCTCCTCCTGCAGCGCTATCCCTCTTCGGCAACAAGGTCAAAGCCCGCGCACTCGCACAGTCCCTCGGCATTCCCGTCGTGCCTGGAAGCTCCGAATCACTCGCTTCAGCGAGCGACGCCGAGGAACTGGCCGGTACGATCGGATATCCGGTCATGCTCAAAGCCTCGGCCGGGGGTGGCGGGCGTGGCCTGCGCGTGGTTGAAAGCGCCGACGAGATGACCGAGGCGTTCGAGCGCTGTCAGAGCGAGGCAGCGGCCGCCTTCGGCAGCGGCTCCGTGTTCCTGGAGAAGCTCATGTCCCGGCCACGACACATCGAAGTACAGATCCTGGCGGACTCGGGAGGCAATGTAGTGCATCTCCACGAGCGGGATTGTTCGGTGCAGTTGCGCAATCAGAAGGTCGTGGAAGTGGCTCCGGCACCGGGGCTCGACGATGCCTTGCGGGGCAGGATCCTCGCGGACGCAATCAAGCTTGCGCAAGCCGCCGACTATGTCAACGCTGGGACCGTCGAGTTCCTGGTGTCACCTGAGACCGGCGAGCACTTTTTCATCGAATGCAACCCGCGCATCCAGGTCGAGCACACCGTGACGGAACAGGTGACGGGCATCGACCTCGTAGAAGCGCAGTTCAACATCGCATCGGGTGCATCGCTTGCGTCGTTGGGCTTCGGCGACCAGGACGCCATAGGAGCGCCGCGCGGCTTCGCCGTGCAGGTCAGAGTCGTCGCGCAGGGAGCGGGCACACTGTGTGCCTACAAAGAACCTTCGGGGCCGGGCGTGCGAGTCGACGCCTGTGGCTACTTGGGCTACTCCCCGCCACTACAGTTCGACCCGCTGCTCGCGAAACTGATCTGCTCCTCGAGCTCTCACTCGTCCTACGTTTCCGCGGTCGATCGAACGCTCCTGGCGCTTTCCGAGTTCCATATCGCAGGGCTGCCGACGAATTTGCCGCAGCTGCGCGCCATACTCTCGCACCCCGCCGTGCGAGACGGTGATGCAAGGACGTCATTGCTGACGGAGGAACCGGATCTCATGCGCGCCGTTGCGTCCCCGACCTCCCAGATTTCTGATGGCGGTGCCCTTTCACTTCTCGAGCAACAGGCAACCCACCTCGGCGTGGCCGCGGGGGCGAGTCGGCCGACTGGGTCTTTGGCGCTTGCGGGATCTCTCCTGCCAGAGCTGGAGGTGGCCGACGGACAAGAGGGTGTGGAAAGCCCTATGGCCGGTTCTCTGGTGGAGCTTCGTGTGAAAGAGGGCACCGCCGTTGCCGCGGGCGATACGCTCATGATCATCAGCGCCATGAAGATGGAAACCACGATTGCCGCACCGTGCTTTGGCTTGGTGAGCGCCGTTCAGGAACTGAATGAAGGAGACCATGTGGCGGCCCGGCAGGTGGTCGCAGTCATCACACGCAGTGAGAGCTTGGCCGATCGAGTCTCACCGCAGCAACGCGGCGATCAGACGTGGGCACCTATCCTGGAAGAGACCAATACCCTGCAGAGCATCGCACACGCAAGGCTGGCGCCGGGTTCAGACGACCCCGGCGTGGTCCGGCAGCGCAGTCGCGGGAAGCTCACGTGCAGAGAACGCATCGTATTGTTGCTCGATGACGGTTCCTTCCGCGAGGTCGGAAGCGTCGCCGGATTTGCGTCGTATGACGAAGCTGGCAACGTGGTGGATTTCACTGCAGCCAACCACGTCGGTGGATGGGGCAAGATCGATGGCCGTAGCGCGATTGTGTGTGCCGACGACTTCACTTCCCGCGGCGGCCACGCCGATGGCGCCATCGGCGCGAAAAGCATGTATCTGGACCGACTCTCGGTGGAGCTGCGCTCGCCTTCCGTGAGGATGCTCGACGGCTCTTCCGGCGGTGGCAGCGTGGCTGCCATGGTGCCGCAACAGAAGAAGGAAGGGGAAAGCGGCGCGAAGGAGAGCTCGGGAGCTATCAAGGCAGGCAGGCCGCGCGTGGCGGGTACGGGTGGATCGTTCCTACCCGGGCATTTGGGCAGCACCCAGTACACCGAGCAGCTGTCTACGGTTCCGGTCGTGAACATGTTACTCGGCAGCGTGGTGGGCATTGGTGCTGCCAAAGCAGTGCTCGGTCACTTTTCGGTCATGGTTCGCGACATCGCCCAGCTGTTCGTGGCTGGACCGCCCGTGGTGAGCCACGCCATGGGCTATGACATTACCAAGGAAGACCTCGGTGGGTGGCACATCCACTGCACCAATGGCTCGGTGGACAACCTGGCCGAGACCGAGGAGGAAGCGGTGGAGATGGCCAAGAAGTTCCTCTCGTATCTGCCCTCGAGCGTCTATGAGACCCCGCCTGTTCTGGCGTCGAATCCAAACGACCCGCCAGATCGCCGCGAAGAGGCGCTCTTTGACCTCATTCCTCGAAAGCGCACCACCACGTTCGACGTGCGTAAAGCGATAAGGCTGATGGCAGACAAGGACTCGTTCTTCGAGATCGGTCCGCTGTGGGGCACAGACCAGATTACGGGCTTCGTCAGATTCGACGGCCACCCCCTCGGCGTCATCGCCTCGGACAGCCGCCACGTCAACGGCGGCGCGCTCACGGCGGACGGTTGTGACAAGCTGACGCGTCACCTGGACCGGTGCGACCTGTTCCACGTACCGGTCCTCAACCTGATCGACAATCCCGGTTTCGCGGTGGGTCTCGAGCACGAGATTGCCGGCACCATCCGCAAGGGCGGTGAGTGGATGGTCGCCTTTGCCCAACTCAGCGTACCCATCTTTTCCGTGCTCATGCGCCGCAGCTTCGGCGTGGCCGGAAACAACTACGCCACCCCGCTTGCACGGCCATCGGTTCGAGTTGCATGGCCCGCCGCGGATGTCGGTGGTATTCCTCCTGAAGGTGGCATTGAAGCCGCGTACAAACGACAGCTGGCAGAGGCAGCGGACCCTGCAGCGTTACGCGCCGAGCTCAACGCACGCATCGAAAGTGTGCGGGGACCGGTGGGGCCGTTGAACAGGTTCCAGATTCAGGAGATGATCGACCCAAGAGATACGCGGCGAATGATCTGTGAGTGGGTGGAGACAGCGTACAGGGTGGTCTCCCAGCCAGCCCGACTCGTGCCGAGAGCGCTGCAGTTCAGGCCTTAGTTAGTTCATGTTGATTAGTGTCAATCGCGGCCCGGCAAGGCGATAGAAAGGTAACTCTCTGATTTACGACGGGAAAGATGGTTCCGCATGCTGGGTCCGCACCATGGCTAGCGCGTGACCACAACTCGACCGGCATCAGGAGAGGAGACTCGACTCAGCGCGCCGCGCTTGCTAAAACAGTCATCTCGAGATTTTCGGAGAACCCAATGAGCAGCCTATTGCCAAAATCCGTCACCATTACCGATGACACGATGCGTGAAGGCCTTCAGATCGAGAGCCTGGACATTCCGGTCTCCGAGAAACTGCGCCTTCTCGATGCAATCGGCGAGATGGGCGCCAAGTCCATCGCGATCGGCTCGTTCGCACATCCCAAGTGGACCCCGTCGATGGCCTGCATCGATGAGATTGCCGAGCAGTTCGTGCCGAAACCGGGGGTACGCTACACGGCGGTGGTGTTCAACAAGCGCGGCTTCGATCGCGCGAGCGCGTACGTTCCAAAGCTCGACATGGGACGGAGGGGTTTCGGCACGCACGTCGAGTTCTGTGACACCTTCGCGCGCCGAAATTACAATCGCACGCAAGCCGAGCAGATCGCGTCGATGGATGTATCCATTGCCGCCGCGAAAGAGGCCGGTGCCGAATCCGGATCGGTGGCGTTGGGCAATCCGTTTGGTTCCAACTTCGAGGGACCGTTCAGCCTCGAGCAGCGAATGGAGCTTTTGGATCTCATGATGGGCAAGTGGCACAGCGCTGGAATCGAGGTAAGGCGCTTGTCGTTTCTGGATGCGATGGGCTGGAACATGCCGCACACAGTTCGGGAGACCATGACGGTAATTCGAGAGAAGTATCCTGAGATCAAGATTTTCCACATGCACTTGCACAATACTCGGGGTGTGAGCATCGCGAGCTTCTACGAAGCCCTGATGCTGGGCGCCACGGAATTCGATACGTCTCTCGGTGGTATGGGTGGCTGCCCATACTGCGGCAACGGTCGCGCCGCGGGGCACGTGCCGACGGAGGACTTCGTTCATATGTGCCACCAGATGGGCATCGAGACGGGCTATGACCTCGACAAGGTCATCGAGGCGGCCTGCATTGCCGAGGAAGTCGTGGGGCACCCGCTTTGGGGTCATGTCTCAAAGTCGGGTCCGCTTCCGAGCGTCGACAACGTCTATCCGAAGGACATGCCGTTTGTCGAGACGCTCGATGAAGCCGCGCACTATCGCAAGGGCCCTTCTGTCTACGAGGGACAGATTTCGCCATGGCGCGAAGGCGATGCCTTGTCGCGCGCTAGCTCGGTGTAAACGATTCGAGGTCCGACCGCGCCGAACCTCAGATACAATGATGGCGGCGGTTGGAGCCAAGTTCTGGGGGGACGATGACAATCAAGCTCTATCACTGTGTGCGCGCGCGCTCCATGCGCCCGCTGTGGACGCTCGAGGAAATGGGGCTCGACTACGAACTGATCACCATGCCGTTTCCGCCACGCTATCTGCACAAGGAATACATGGAGATCAATCCGCTCGGCACGGTGCCATGCATGGTCGACGGCGATGTCGTCATGACCGAATCGGCCGGGATCTGCCAGTACCTGGTGGACATCTTCGGGCCCACCGACCTCGCGGTGGGCAAGGACGAGAAGGACTACGGTGCTTATCTGAATTGGTTGCATCGAAGCGACGCCACCTTGACCTTCCCCCAGACATTGTATCTACGCTATACGCGCCTGGAGCCCGAGGAAAAACGCAATCCTCAGGTCGCGAACGACTACAAGAAGTGGTTCCTGGGTAGGTTGCGTTGCGTCGAGGATGCAATGGCGGACCGCGAGTATCTTTGCGCGGAGCGTTTCACCATCGCAGACATCTGCATCGTCTATGCCCTGGTGCTCGCGCAATCCCTCGACATCGACGAAGCCTTCACGCCCAACGTCAAGAAATACTGGGACCGCATCACCGAGCGAGACGCATATCAACGCGCCTTTGAAATGTAGTTAGTTGCGGCCGCAAGCGAACTTGCTTCCCCGCAGCGTGGGAGGAAATGCCAGGGATGGCAATTTCCAGACAGAAAGTTAGAGGAAATGTAGGTAGGAAGTCACGTCATGGCAGTTCTCGAATCACATCTGGATACCCGATCCGAAACGTTCCTTCAAAACCGGTCCGACATGCTCGAGAAGCTCGCATATCTCGACGAGCTATACGAAGAAGCCGCCGCAGGGGGCGGCGAAGAGGCGATGGCGCGCCTGCGCTCGCGCAACAAGATGGCGATTCGCGATCGCATTGCCTGGGTGCTGGACCGCGACTCTCCGTTCTTCGAGATCAGTCCCCTCGCTGGCTGGCGTTCGACGGTCAACGTCGGTTCCGGCTTCGTGGTCGGCATTGGCGTGATCGAGGGGGTGGAGTGTGTGATCCTCGGCCACGACCCGTCGGTTCGTGCGGGCGCTTTCAACGCGTTCAACTCGAAGAAGCTCATGCGCGGCCTCGAGATTGCTCGCGAGAACCGCATGCCTTACGTGCAGTTCGTGGAATCGGCTGGGGCCGACCTACGTGGAGGAGGTGGTGGCGGCGGTGGGGGCACCATGGAAGATGCCATGCGTCGCATGGGCCCAGGTCATTTTGCCGAATCCGGACGGCTCTTCTACGAGATTACCGAACTGTCCAAGATGCGCATTCCCACCATATCGGTGGTGTTTGGTGCGTCTACCGCGGGTGGCGCCTATCAACCGGGCATGAGCGACTACAACATCTTCGTGCGCAACCAGGCGATGGTCTCCCTGGGTGGACCACCCCTGGTGAAAATGGCAACGGGGGAGGACGCCGACCCGGAAGCCCTCGGCGGGGCCGCTATGCACACGGCGATTTCGGGTCTCGGCGACTACCTCGCCGAGAACGAGCTAGACGGGATTCGACTGTGCCGCGAGGTGGTGGCTCATCTCAACTGGCGCAAGGAGGGGCCAGGCCCAAGCATGCCGGACGACGAACCGATTTATGATCGCGAGGACTTGCTTGGAATCGTCGCGGAGGATCTGACGAAACCCTTCGACATGCGCGAGGTCATTGTACGCATCGTCGACGGTTCGCGCTTCGAGGAGTTCAAGCCGCGCTACGGTCCCACACTGGTCACGGGTTGGGCCTCCATCCACGGCTATCCCGTGGGCGTCCTCGGCAACAACGGTGCCTTGTTGTCCGAATCATCGGAGAAGGCGGCGCAGTTCATTCAACTGTGCAATCAGATCGACGTCCCGCTCCTGTTCCTGCACAACATCACCGGGTACATCGTCGGCACGGATTTCGAGCAGGGCGGCATCACCAAAAATGGCTCGAAGATGATCAACGCGGTGACCAACTCCACCGTGCCGCACATCACGGTCATCGTTGGCGCATCCTATGGTGCAGGTAATTACGGCATGAGCGGGCGTGCGTTCGGCACGCGGTTCACGTTCATCTGGCCAACCGCAAAGATTGCGGTGATGGGGCCGAAGCAGATGGCCGGTGTGATGACCATCCTCGGGCGACGCGCGGCAGAGCGGCGCGGGCTCGAGTTCGACGAGGAAGCAGACGCCAAACGCGCGGAAGGCGCCATCTACTTCGCAGAGGAGCAATCGAAGGGACTCTTCGCAACGTCGCGCGTCTCCGATGACGCCATGATCGATCCGCGAGACACCCGCACGACCATCGCTATCGCACTATCGGCCTCCCACAACAAAGAAGTGAGCGGGACCAAGGAGTTCGGCACATGGCGGATGTAAGCATCAAACCCATCACCAAGCTCCTGGTCGCGAATCGTGGCGAGATTGCGCGACGGATTGGCCGCACTGCTCAGGACATGGGCATCGCCACCGTCGCTATCTATGCCGACAGCGACGCCAATGCGCCCTATGTGCGTGAAGCCGACATGGCCATCGCACTCAATGGCCGATCCTCAGTCGAGACTTATCTCGACGTGGCGAAGGTCCTGGCTGCTTGCGAGACGTCGGGCGCTGATGCAGTGCATCCGGGGTACGGGTTCCTGTCTGAGAACACGGCTTTCGCCGACGCCGTCGTCAGTCGTGGAATCACGTGGGTAGGGCCCTCACCCGACGCAATCGGTCAAATGGGCGACAAGCTGGCGGCGAAGGCATTGATGCTCGAAGCAGATATCCCGACCCTACCGGCAAAGGAGCTAAGAGCCGGCGATGACGTGGCCGCTGCAGCGAAGGAAATCGGATACCCCGTTCTCATCAAGGCGTCCGCCGGTGGCGGCGGACGGGGAATGCGAGTGGTGGAGACGGAAGGTGAGCTCAATGACGCCGTTGACGGCGCGCGCAGGGAGGCAGCGGCGTATTTCGGTGACGAAACGATCTTTCTGGAGCGATGGCTAAGCCCGTCGCGCCACGTCGAGATACAGATATTGGGTGACAACTACGGCAACCTGGTGCATCTATTCGAGCGCGAGTGCTCGATTCAACGCCGTCACCAGAAGATCATCGAGGAGGCGCCGTCCCCCGCTGTCGATGCGGCGCTTCGCGCACGAATGGGCGAAGCTGCCGTCAAGGTGGCGAAGGCCATCGGCTATTCCTCCGCCGGCACGGTGGAGTTCCTGCTCGATGGCGAAGATTTCTGGTTTCTCGAGGTCAACACGCGTCTACAGGTCGAGCATCCTGTGACGGAAGCGATCACGGGGCTGGATCTCGTTCGCGAGCAGATACGACTCGCAGAGGGTGAAGAGCTCGGTTACGGCCAGGAGAGCCTGCAGATTGCCGGACATGCCATCGAAGCGCGCCTATACGCGGAGGATCCGGTCAATGATTTCCTTCCGGCTCCGGGGGTCGTGACTGCTTGGGAACCATCGGCGCACGCCCGCTTCGATTCGGGCATCGAGTCCGGAAGCGAGGTCAGCGCGGAGTTCGATCCGATGATCGCCAAAGTCATTGCCCACGCCCCATCGCGCCGCGAGGCCATCGCCAAGCTGGCCCGCGCGCTGGAGACGACGCGCATTCAGGGCATCACCCACAATCGCGACTTCCTGGTTGCGGTGCTTCGCACGCCGGAGTTCGTTGCCGGGGATACCACCACCGACTTCATCGAGCGGGTTTCGCCGGCAAGGGCCAGAACCCCCACGGCCTCGGAGCAGATCGATGCGGCCATCGCGGTGATCATGCACGCGCAACACGAACGTGCGGTGAACGCGAAGGTGCTGTCGCACATCCCGCGAGGCTGGCGAAACTCACTCATGCCCCCCGAGCGGACCACATTTTCAAGCGGCGAGTCGGAAATCGCAGTGGAGCACCGCGCGCAGCGCGATGGCACGGTGAAAGTCCACGTCGGTGAAGCGGATTACATTGTGACGCTGTTCGGCGTCGGCAATGGTGAGGTCGATCTCGCAATAGATGATCGACGCATTGGCATGTCGGTGGCGGCCGAGGGTAACCGCTGGCTCGTGCACGGACCCAGTGGCGACATCGAGTTGACCGAGCTGCCCCGGTTCCCGGCGCTCGAGGGTGAGGAGTTCACGGGGGGGCTGTTCGCCCCGATGCCGGGCAAGATCTTAGCGACCGAGGTCGCCGTGGGCGACACCGTGGTTGCCGGTCAGCTGCTCGTGATCCTCGAAGCCATGAAGATGGAGCACCGCATCACCGCTCCCGTCGACGGGAAGGTCACACAAGTCAACGTTGCCGAGGGCGATCAAGTCGACAACGGCGCAATGCTGGTCGTACTCGAAGAGCAAGAGGAGTAACCGTGCCTACCACCGAAGCGACTCTCTACGATATCCGAAACGGCGCTGCCTGGATCACGCTCAACCGACCGGAGAACCGCAATGCGCTCTCTTCGATTCTGGTGAGCGAACTGTACGAGCACCTGCTGGCGGCGAACGAAGATCCGAATGTACGTTCGATCGTCATCACGGGTACCGGTCCGGCGTTCTGTGCCGGCGCCGATCTCAAGAGCCCGCCCGGACAAACCATCGAAGGCCGGCGATCCGTGCCCTATCCGAACGTCCTCACGCAGATCATGGAAAGCGACAAGCCCGTGATAGCTGCTGTCAACGGCGCGGCTTTTGCCGGTGGACTCGGTCTCGTCGGCGCTGCCGACATCGTCATCACTGTCGACGAGGTGCAGTTCAGCTTCAGCGAGGTACGCATTGGCGTGATTCCCGCGGTGATTTCCGTCGTCTGTCTTCCCAAACTCGGCACCCACCATGGTATGAAGCTCTTCATCACGGGCGAGCGCTTCACGGGAACTCGAGCCGTCGAGATGGGTTTCGCACACCGTGCGGTACCGGCCGACCAGCTCGTCTCCGCGGTTGAAGCGGAAATCGAGATGATCAACCTCGGCGGCCCCAACGCGGTGGTCCAATGCAAGAAGCTCGTCCGGCGCGTACCGCAACTCTCCATCGAGGATGGCTTCAAAGAGACCGCCGAGTGGAGCGGACGCATGTTTCGCTCGGAAGAAGCCGCGGAAGGCATGGCTGCGTTTCGCGAGAAACGCAAAGCCTCATGGATCGAAGAGAGTTGACACCGACGGTTCAGAGGATGTTGTAAGGTACGACTGGGACTTTGGTGTGGGAGCGGGGTCATCCCCCAACCCTGAAAACCCGGTTACCATATTGGCGGCGGGAGCCGCACCCCCA
>JAPULC010000298.1 GCA_027295305.1 Gammaproteobacteria bacterium | reverse complement strand
GTCAAACGCCTTCACATCCCCATGACCCTGATCTTCCGCCGCAACCATCGTCATCGCCGCCGTCAACGTCGTCTTGCCATGGTCAACGTGGCCAATCGTCCCCACGTTCACGTGCGGCTTCGTGCGTTCAAACTTTTCCTTTGCCACCTCAGTGCCTCGCTTAAGATTCTTGATTCCTAGGATCTAGGTCAAGCAGCTTTGTTGATGATCCCCTCGGCAATGTTGTCGGGGACTTCTTGATAACGCGAAAACTCCATCGAGAAAGTTGCCCGTCCCTGGGTCGCCGAACGCATGTCCGTCGCGTATCCGAACATTTCGGCCAGGGGAACTTCACTTTGGATGACCTTCCCAGCCGGATTCTCGCCCATTCCATGAACGATGCCCCGACGCCTGCTGAGATCGCCAACCACGTCGCCCATGTATTCCTCTGGCGTCACGACCTCGACCTTCATGATGGGTTCCAGGAGCACTGGCTTCGCTCTCAGCGCCCCGTCTCTCATGGCATGCGAGCCCGCGATCCTGAATGCAATCTCGCTGGAGTCCACCTCGTGATAGGAGCCGTCGAATAGCGTCGCCTTCACCCCGATGAGCGGATAGCCTGCCAACACCCCATTGGCCATCTGCTCTTGGATCCCCTTGTTGACGGCGGATATGTATTCCCGCGGCACGGCGCCGCCAACGATCTTGTCGACGAATTCGTAGGTCTCGGTGTCGTCCTCGAGGGGCTCGAGCATGAGCCAGACGTGTCCAAACTGGCCGCGGCCTCCCGTCTGACGCACGAATCTACCTTCCACTTCCACCGTGGAGCGGATGGTCTCGCGATACGCCACCTGGGGCCTGCCGATGTTGGCTTCCACCTTGAACTCGCGCTTCATCCTTTCGACGATGATGTCGAGATGAAGCTCCCCCATCCCGGAGATGATGGTCTGTCCCGACTCTTCGTCGGTCGCCACGCGAAATGACGGATCCTCCTGGGCGAGCTTGCCGAGCGCGACGCCCATGCGCTCCTGGTCCTGAACGGACCTCGGTTCGACCGCCACTGAGATCACAGGCTCCGGGAACTCCATCCGTTCCAGCGTAATGATGCGCTTGCGATCGCAGAGCGTGTCGCCCGTGCTGACGTCTTTGAGGCCGATGGCGGCGGCGATGTCGCCAGCCCGCACTTCCTTGATCTCGTCGCGCTTGTTGGAATGCATCTGCACCATACGGCCGATGCGCTCCTGCCTGCCTTTCACGGGGTTGTACACGCTGTCGCCGGATTGCAATACACCCGAGTAGACACGGAAGAAGGTCAACGTGCCAACGAACGGATCCGTGGCAATCTTGAAGGCGAGGGCCGCAAACGGTGCCTCGTCGTCCGCGGGGCGCTCCTCGTCGGTCTCGTCGTCCTCGAGCACGCCGACGATGGCCTTCACCTCGTCCGGCGAGGGAAGGTATTCGATGACTGCATCGAGTACCGCCTGCACACCCTTGTTTTTGAACGCAGAGCCGCAGAGCGTCAGCACGATCTCATTGGCGAGCGTTCGCAATCGCAATCCTTCGCGAATCTCATCTACAGTAAGCTCGCCGTCCTCCAGATACTTGTCCATCAGATATTCGTTGGCCTCGGCGGCAACCTCGACGAGATTCTCCCGCCACTTCTCGGCGTCGGCCCGCATCGCCGAGGGGATCTCCTTCAGCTCATATGTAAGCCCTTGATCCTCTTCATTCCAATAGATCGCTTTCCTCTGAATCAGATCGATCACACCTTCGAAGCCATCTTCGGCGCCGATGGCGAGCTGCAGCGGAACCGCGTGACCACCCAGCCGTTCCTTGATCTGATCCACCACTCTGAGAAAGTCTGCGCCGGCCCGATCCATCTTGTTGACAAAGGCCACGCGCGGGACGCCGTACCTGTTCGCCTGACGCCAGACCGTCTCGGATTGCGGCTCGACTCCGGAGCAAGCGCAGAACACCACCACCGCGCCGTCGAGGACGCGCAACGATCGCTCCACCTCGATGGTGAAATCCACATGACCCGGGGTGTCGATGATGTTGATGCGGTGCTCCGGGTATTGCTGACTCATCCCAGCCCAGAAGCACGTGGTAGCGGCAGACGTGATCGTGATGCCACGCTCCTGCTCCTGTTCCATCCAATCCATCACGGCGGCACCGTCGTGCACCTCGCCGATCTTGTGAGACCGACCGGTGTAGAACAGCACTCGCTCAGTGGTGGTGGTCTTACCCGCATCCACGTGGGCGACAATGCCGATGTTTCTGTATCGCTCGATGGGTGTTGCCCGTGCCACTTCCTATATCTCCGTTAGACTCACAGCCCGCCTGCAATTTCTTCAACTTTTGCGAAGCGCCTATCCGGCACCATCCCAAGGTTCAACAGTCGAAAAAGTTGCAGGCGGGCTGTTCTTACTCTAGAACCGATAGTGTGAATATGCCTTGTTGGCCTCCGCCATTCGATGCGTGTCTTCACGCTTCTTCACCGCCGTGCCGCGCCCTTCGGCGGCATCCATGAGCTCGCCCGCCAATCGCATGGACATCGACTTCTCACCTCGCGAACGCGCGCAGTCCACCAGCCAGCGCATGGCGAGCGCCTGGCGGCGCGACGGACGCACCTCGACCGGAACCTGATACGTCGCGCCGCCCACCCGCCGAGATTTCACCTCGACGAAGGGCGCGACCGCTTCCAGAGCCTTCTCGAAAACTTCCACCGGATCGTCCGTAGAACGATCCTGAATCCTGTCGAGTGCCCCGTAGACGATCTGTTCGGCAAGAGATTTCTTGCCGCTGACCATGACGTGATTGATGAACTTCGCCAGGGTCTGATTATGAAATTTGGGATCCGGCAGGATCGCCCGCTTCGCGACAATGCGCCGTCTTGGCATTTGCAATAAACCTCGTTCAGGTGACTCCGGGATTCCGTCGTCGAGCGAAGCTCGACAACGCACCCGGCCTTACTCGAGTCACATGGTTGGCTGTTACTTCGGTCTCTTGGTCCCGTACTTGGAGCGGCCCTGTTTGCGATCGGCCACACCGGAGGTATCAAGCGTACCGCGCACGGTGTGATATCGGACACCGGGCAGATCCTTCACCCGCCCGCCTCGAATGAGCACCACGGAGTGCTCCTGAAGGTTGTGTCCCTCGCCACCAATGTAGGAGATAACCTCGAAGCCATTGGTGAGACGCACCTTGCACACCTTCCGAAGGGCCGAGTTTGGCTTCTTGGGCGTGGTGGTATAGACACGGGTGCAGACCCCGCGCTTCTGCGGATTGCCTTCGAGCGCGGGGACCTGACTCTTCACAGGCTTACGCCTTCTCGGCTTCCTGACTAGCTGGCTGATTCTGGCCACAAATATGGATCAACTTTCGATGTTTAAAGACAAATTGGGCAGGGAATGACCCTGCCCAACGCAGCGGCGGAATTCTAGTGACACGACCCACCCCAGTCAAGCCGGCGGCCGGGTGAGACGGTTCCTTCGAAGTCCCGCGAGGGCCCGCCGTTCGGGCCCCTCTCGAACTGTAACGCGACTTTTCATTCTGACGAGGACCGCGTTCTGAACAAGAACCAGCTAGTTCTTGTCCAGAATTCGCCGTCCTGGCCCCACGGCTGCCGCGGCATCCATGCCCCGGATCGCTAGTTCGATCCAGAATGCTCCGCATTCCGGACAGGAACTAGCTAGTTCTTGTCCAGAAATTCGCCGTCCGGGCGAATTTCTTCCCACGCTCCGGCGAAGTAAATTCCCCTTCGTCTTCGTGGGGTCCGAAGCACACCACCGCGCTCCCAAGACCCTTGCTTTTGCTGCGCAAAGAGC
>JAPULC010000297.1 GCA_027295305.1 Gammaproteobacteria bacterium | reverse complement strand
AGAATGCGGAACCGCCCATCGAGCTAACTCCCGAGGAAGATGCCGAGCTGAAGTCGGCCGCGGCCGAATACACTCGCAAGAGTCTCGCCGTCATGTACACACGCCCGCAGCTCAAGGCGAGCTCGCACAAGGACTGAAGGCCGCGAGCGAGACCGCTGAAGAATCTCTCTCAAAGCTGCATTTCATCCTGTGCAAGGAAGTATTCCGGGACGCTGAGCAGAATGCGGAACCGCCCATCGAGCTCACTCCCGAGGAAGATGCCGAGCTTAAGGCGGCCGCGGCCGAGTACACTCGCAAGAGTCTCGCCGTCATGGACTCACGCCAGCAGCTCAAAGCGAAGTCGCACGAGGACGATGGCGACGAGCCTACAGACACCGACACCACGCAGTAGCTAACCTACCTGGTTGGGCGGCGCCTCCCTACAATCACCCAAGCGCCCACACCAACGACAGAGCGATGATGAGCACGTTATAGCCAGCGATGAGAATCCACCAAATGACGACTTCGTCGGAAAGGAGATGGGTGTTCACACATTGACATTAGCAAACACGTGCCTGCGTGAACTGAAACCGGCGCAGGTTCAGGTGGATAAGCTGTGACTAGCTTGTTGGCTGTTTGTTGATATGTGGATAACTCACAGGTTCTGACTGGAGGGAGGTTACGTATGTCACCAGATATGCGAGATGATCGACCCGACACCCGTGACCGCGACGCCCGCCAGGATCAACAATACTTTGGAGTTTGACATTTGGAGGCGAAATATCTTCTTGATGTCTGCTGATAACAGATTCGGCGGAGTCATCGCCCCAATAGTCATCATCCCCAAGCCGACGATCACGAATCCGCTGATCAGCAGCTCGAGAGCGATATCAGTCCCGGTCAGATCTCCCATGCGTTCGCCTCTGCGATTCGCGCGCGCATGGTTGTGGCGCAGAACGCGCCGACTCGAAGTCCCGTCATCCGGGTTTCCTCCCACAATGTTATTACGCGCTTAGGTGGGGGAGAGAGGACGGCGTCTGACGGAAGTAGACTAACTGGCGCTCGATGGTAAAGCCAGAGCGATGTGTGCGGGTAGGGCAGTAGGCAGGTAGCCACCCGCAAGACCCCTCAGAGAACCCCTGTGGATGTGTCCATGCTGTTTATCCGTATAGGCTGTGGATACGTCCATGTGTTGCGGAAAACCCTCACAGCGGCTCTCAAGGCGTCTGGGGACGTCTTACAGGAACGGAGGGTCGCTTCAGTGATGGGGCGGCGTTTCCCTACACGGCCATCCAGTGCGTTAGCCTCTAGAAGAAAGGATCTATAGTTCCGTGTTGTCGATGTAGATTAGGTACTCCTGGATCAGCGCGCCGCGCATCGTCCAGACGTCCACAAACTGACAGGGCAACGTACTTCCATCTAAGCGGGTGTAAGTCACTACGCCCTGAACAATGACGAGGTCATCATGTGCGATAACTCGGCTCAGTTCGTGGCTGATTCCTTGGATACCTGCAAGTAGTTCGCTGATGTCCTTGTGTACCGCTTCCTTCCCATAGAGAGGGTCAAGGTTGCGCAGACGAAAAACCACGTCGTCGGACATGAAGCCAACGAAAGCATCGGCATCGCCGGAATCGACGGCCTCGAATAGGGCACTCACCCAGCTAAGGTCTTGCATCTGAGCAGTTCCCGCTTGATCCGTCTCGCTGGAACAACCAAACATCACAATCGTCAGGCACACCACGCCAATAAGTTTTCGTTTCATAGTCCCCCCTCCCCAGAAAGGTTATTTCAGCCCGCTGTCCGAATCAGGCTTCACTCGGCAGTAAACTCCCCTGCTGCTTGGCGTTCAAGGGTAAAGGAGGAGAAGTTCGGGAGGCGGCCCTCACCCACCACCAGAACCCCGAAATGGCCCTTTGCAGCATCTCTACGGCGAGACTACGCCCAAGGCATACCCTACCTACTGCCCCGAATAACCACGCTGAGAAATCGCCCAGACGGGCTTCTACTAGTTATATATCAGAGGTGCCGATTACTCGCCGCAAGCCCACTATCCTGATGTGGATCTCTCGCTTCTGGGAGGCTGCAACGGTGAATGAGCCGCGTCTCGCTTGGTATTTTCTGCGCGCCGTTCTGATAGGCGGGGTTGTGGCGCTGCGAGTGGTGCTACTCGCTGGCGAATGGCAGACCGTTGGCCGTTTGGGCGGGCGCAACAATCGTGTTCCTAATACCAAACGACGCACATGGTGATGGCGGTGGCGACTGACCCTCTCCCCAAGATGACCCCCATGCGCCTGACCCAGCAGGCGAAGCCCTTCGACCACCCCGAGTGGCTGTTCGAGGTGAAGTTTGACGGCTTCCGCGCACTTCCTGCATCGACGGTCAGTGTGAGTTGATGGTTGACAGATCGAGTATTCTCCTCGCCAGCCAACGTCATGCATATAGGATCTCGAGCCATGCTCATCGACCACCCGTTGTATCCCGTCACCGGACCGGAGATAGAAAAGGCCGTTGCCCTCTTCAGTCGCTCCCATCAAACCGATGAGCAACGTTTCTTCTCCTCCGTTGCCCTGGTCGAGCCATCGAAGTCTGTGGTTCGAGGCCATGTACCCGGTGATGCGATTCCGAGAGTGCTGCGCCTTTTGGGTGTGGATAGCCAGTCGGACGGCGGCTTCCAGGTGGACGTGGATGTGACGGGTGGCGTCATCGTGGACTTTCGGCGCCTGAGTGCCGATGCACAAGCTCCCTACGGCTACGCCGACATCGGCATCGCCGTGCAACTGACCAAGAGCAATCCGGAGTGGCTGGCGGCGCTACGGGCACGGGAAATTACCGACATCGAGAACGTACAAGTCGATCCGTGGCCAGCAGGCGGCTATCCCCATCGAGACATTGCAGAAGGCCATCGAGCGATGCGATGCATCTCATTCGTGCGTGAAGACAAGACCGACAACGGCTACGCGCGCCCGATTCACGGACTCATCGCTCACGTCGATCTGACGGAACGCAGAGTCGCACACATCGAGGACTTCGGTATCGCGCCGATGCCACCCAATCCGGGACGATTCGACGCCGCGCATCAGGAGGAGATTCGCGACGATCTGCGCACGCTCGAGATTCGCCAACCCGACGGTCCGAGTTTCGAAGTCGATGGCTACCACGTGTGCTGGCAGGGATGGGACTTTCGCATCTCGATGCATCCCGTTCACGGCCTCGTACTGCATCAGCTCTCACTGGCCGGCCGCTCGGTTCTATACAGGGCATCGCTGTCCGAGATGGTTGTGCCCTACGGAGATCGAGACCCCATGCACAGCTGGAAGCACGTCATGGACGCATCCGAGTACTGCATGGGAACTCTGGTCAATTCGCTACGACTGGGCTGCGACTGTCTCGGTGAAATTCACTATTTCGATATCGATCAAGTCACCTGGGAGGGCAAGGTCAGGACGATCGAGAACGCGATCTGCATCCACGAGGAAGACTATGGCATCCAATGGAAGCACTACGACGGCCACTCCCAGACGAGCGAGGTGCGCCGCTCTCGCCGACTCGTAGTCAGCTCCATTCACACGATTGGAAACTACGACTACGGCTTCTATTGGTATCTGTATCTCGACGGCACCATTCAGATGGAGATCAAGCTCACTGGAATCGTCGGCGTCAGCGCTGTCGACGACACGACGCACAACGCTCAACACGCACCGCTCGTCGGAGTGAACCTCGCATCTCCCGTGCACCAACACCTGTTCTGCTTTCGTTTGGACTGGGACCTCGATAGCGGCACCAACTCACTCTACGAGAGTGAGATAGAAGCGTTGCCCATGAACGACGACAATCCGGACGGCACGCAGTTCAAATCTGTGAGTCGGCATCTCACGAACGAGGACGCCGCCAAGCGCGTCATCGCGCCACAGTTCAGTCGCATCTGGAAGGTGGTGAATCACGACCAGAAGAATGCTCTGGGCGTGCCGGTCGCCTACAAGCTCTTGCCTGGAGCATCGCCGATCTTGTTTGCGCATCCCGACTCGGTCGTTGCCAAGCGGGCCGCCTTTGCTCGACACAACTTGTGGGCAACTCCGTTCGAGGAATCCGAAGACAGCGCTGCGGGTCCACTGACGGCAATGCACCGAGGCCAAGACGGGTTACCGGATTACACTCAACACAATCGCGACATTTCCGAGTGCGACCTGGTGATGTGGCACACGTTTGGTCTGACGCACGTGCCGCGACCTGAAGACTGGCCGGTAATGCCCGTAGAGTATTGTGGCTTTCATCTGATCCCCGTCGGATTCTTCGATCGCAATCCGACGCTTGATCTTCCCAGCGGGTGCCACCCTGACTGACGACGCGGTTAACTCACGTAGGTCGAAAGCGGACTATTGCAGCGCACAATACGGTGTCCGCAATGCCTCAGAGTGAGCAGCTGTATACCCTAAAACGCACATCTGGACCCATCACACAGCCCTGCAAATGTGACCCTCTGGAACCCCGTCCCCACGCGGGGCCCTAGGCGGTGTATACCCCGACTTCTCGGTACTTGGGTGAAGGTCAAGAACCCGGATTACTCGCAGGCGGAGGGGCGGCGGGAGTTGTTTAACTCACGGAGGTAGTGCGTCCCCAAAGCGGACTAGTGCGGTGGACAACGGAACTTTGGCTCTCGACCCCAAGCGGACCCCGGTATCCTTCAGCCTAGTACCCTATGTACCCCTTCTAATCTCTTGATTGCCAGTGGG
>JAPULC010000296.1 GCA_027295305.1 Gammaproteobacteria bacterium | reverse complement strand
CGAGGGCATTCGCTCAATCCGGGGAGAATGAGCCGGCCCCGCAGGCGATGAGTGAACCCTCAGACGTTCCATCGCCGAGATCCGTTCACAACGCCGACGCACATGGGCGATCGTCGCGGGCGTTCTCGGCGTGGTGTAGCTTTCGTTCGTTGGGATGAGTCCCAGCGTCCGACTTGGGACCGCGACGCTCGTCATCGAAACGGAGCCCGTGCGCGCCAACCTGAGAATCGATGACGTCGTGATTGGCGCCACACCCATCGAGACCGATGATCTGCTCGCCGGCGAGCACATCTTGCGTATCGAGCATCTACCGCCGACCCCCCGCCATCGCACGCGCCTCGGGAAGTCTGCGCAGGCGCGCCATGCAGAAGATGCCGAACACGGGACCTAAGGCGAGAAACGCAAACCCCCATTTCCAGCCCACCAGCTCGATCAGTGGCGCCATGATCTGGATGGTCGCAAGCGTGAGCAGAAATCCGAGGCTCGTCTGCAACGTCAGCGCGGTGCCGACATAGCGCTCATCGGTCAGCTCACTCACCGCGGCACTGAACTGAGCACTGTCGGCAACCACAGCAAAACCCCACACGAGACACAAAGCCGTCAGCAACGCCGGCTCGTCGAAAAAGAAGCCGGCAACGAGTGCACAGCTGCCCGAGATTGCGAGGCTCGCGATGGTGATCGTGGTGCGTCCCAGCCTATCCGCGAGCACGCCGGCGACAACGCAACCCACACCACCGATTGCAATGCTGCCGAACCCTGCCAGCCGGGCCGTCGTTAGATCCCAGCCCGCCTCGCGGTAGCTCGCAATCACCAGCAAGGGCACCCAGGTCCACATCGCATAGAGCTCCCACATGTGACCCAGATAACCGCCATTGGCGAGACGCACGGACCGCTCCCGCATGATCTGGCCCACGAACTTCCAATCGAAGGGTGCCTGACCTGCGAGCAGCGGGCCTGCGCGCACCCCTGCCAACACAACCACAAAGGCGATCAGCGCTAACCCGGAAGACCCAAGCAGCGCTTCACGCCACGGAGGCATGCCACCCGCATCGAAGAGCTCCAAACCGTTCAGCAGATGCGGCAACGCCGAACCAATGGTGAGCGCACCAATGAGTATTCCGATGACCAGCCCACGGTCATGGCGTGACCACGTCGCTGCAAGCTTCATCGCCGGCGGATAGACGCCGGCAAGAGCCACGCCGGTCAGAAAGCGAAGCCCAATCACCACTTCGTAGGGCCCTTCGATCATCGGAATCGCCGCGTTGAAGAGCGCACCCGTCAGACAACCGATCGCCAACAGCCAATCAAGCGGCAACCGATCAGGCAGGTTTAGAAGTGCACTCGCCAGCGCACCCAATACGAAGCCGATTTGCACGCTCGTGGTCATGAGCGCCTGCTCGGCTCCGCTCAACTTCCACTCTTCGACGAGCTGCGGTACGACGGCCGAGCCCGAGAACCAGAGCGCCATGGCCAGGAGCTCGGCCACCGACAACAGCGCGAGATTGCGCCACTTCGGCCACGCATTCATCGCGGCGGATGTCTGCGACCGGTCTCCATCCATGAACTGCGCCTATTGCAGACGTTCACAAAGAAAGGGCGTTTCCGCAGAAACGCCCTTTCTTTACCGTCCGAATGAGTCCTGCTAGGTCGTCAGCCAGCCGAACTCCTGAGGCTTGCGTCCGGCGCGCGGGTTCAAACGACAATTGATGAGCGCGGGACCATCGAAGGCCATGGCTTCGTCCAATGCGGCGCGAAGCTCCGCCGGGTCCTCGAGGTAGAAGCCCTTGCCGCCGAACGCTTCCATCACCTTGTCGTAGCGCGCACCGATGGTCAGGATCCCCGGCGGGATCGGCCGATCCTTCGGAAACTCGTCGATGCCGCCACCGATGCCGCCGTTGTTCAGCACCACGATTTTCACCGGAAGGTTGTAGCGACACATGGTCTCCACCTCCATCCCGGAGAATCCAAATGCCGAATCCCCTTCGACGGCAACCACCGGCCGATCCGGCGCCACGGTCGCGGCCGCAACCGCAAACCCCATTCCAACACCCATGGTGCCGTACGTTCCGGCGTCGAGACGACTGCGCGGCCGGCTGTTCGGCATCTGAGTGCGACCGATGTCCATGGTGCTCGCGCCTTCGCTCACGATGATGGCGTCCTCAGGCAACCACTCCCGAATGTCCCGAAAGGCCCGGTAATAGTTCATCGGTGCCGCATCGTCCTGCATCATTGACTCGATGGCGGTGGCATTCTCATCGGCCTTCTTCGCCAGCGCTTGACGCCACTCGGTCTCCTTGGGATAGAACCATTGGCGGTCCCCCAGCGCGGTGTTGAGCTGACCGACCACCGCCTTACCGTCACCCACCAATGCCACTTCGGCAGGGACGTTTCTGCCGATCTCCTCGGACGAGATGTCGAGTTGCAGGATGCGTACGTCCTTGTTGAACCGAGGGGGTAGACCGAAATGCATGATCCAGTTTAGCCGCGCGCCCATCAGCAAGATCACATCTGCATCGCGCAGCGCCGTGCTGCGTGCCGCACCCACCGACAGCGGGTGATCGTCGGGGACCACGCCCTTCCCCATGGGCGATGCGAGAAACGGCAGCTGGGTGCGTTCGATGAACTCTCTGACTTCGTCCTCCGCCCGCGACCACGCCATGCCCTTACCCACGATGACGAGGGGACGTTCGGCGGATTCGAGCGCTGCCAGAGCCGCATCGATGCTCTCGGGAGTGGTCTGCGCCCGCGGCGCATCGCTCACCGGGGCCACGCTCGGCACGTCCGACTCTTCAACCTCGCCGCGAATGATGTCGTCCGGGAGATCCAGATAGGCGGCGCCGGGGCGCCCATAGATCGACGTTCTCACCGCCTGCTCGACGTAGTATGGAATGCGCGCGGAATGCTCTACCGCCGCGGCATATTTACAAAATGGTGTCGCGGCGAGCACCTGACGCTCTTCCTGAAATGCGCCCATCCCATTTTGATACACGGGGGATGCGCCCCCGATGAGGATCATCGGCCAACAGTTCTGCTGAGCGTTGGCAAGTCCCGCCAGCGCATGGATGACCCCTGGGCCCGACACCACCAGGCACGCCCCAGGGCGCCCCGTGATGTAACCCACAGCTTGCGCAGCATATGACGCTGCCTGCTCGTTGCGCATGCCGATATAGGTGATGCCCTCTTTCTGCGCAGCCGCTGCGATGCCCTGCACCGGGAAGCCCACGATGCCGAACATGTAATCGACGCCCTGCTGCTTCAGACTGCGGGCGATGAGGGTCGCCCCGTTGACCGTAGCCATGCCTATTTCCCCCAGATTCGCGGCTGACACCGCGTACACAGCCAGCCATCACGACCGGCCCGCGAACGTTCTAACCTAACCGCGCGTAGCAACCAGCACAAGTCCGAGAGTGCTTCGAAGTGCCGGGGCCGCAGAGCGGCACGCCCCGTGGCGCATGCGCGCGACGGAGTTATGATGCGAGCCTTGCATGACCCGGACGCGGAGAGAAGACCATGAGCTACGACAAGACATCGGTGCAGGCAGTGCTCGAACAGGTGCGCTCGGATGGACGCGCGGCGCTCTCCGCAGGCGAGGGTCAGCAGATCTGCGAAGCCTATGGAATAGCCACTCCGCAGCAAGCGTTGGCATCCTCCGCCGCCGACGCAACCCAGGTTGCTGAGCGGTTGGGTTTCCCCGTGGTGTTGAAAGTTGCGTCGAACGACATTCTGCACAAGACGGACGCGGGGGGCGTTCTCACGGGACTCGACAGCGCCGAGCAGGTGGCGAAGGGCTACGACACCATCATGGAGAACGCGCGCGCCTACGACGCCGATGCGCACGTCACCGGCGTGCTGGTTCAGCAATTGCTCCCTCGGGCCCAGGAAGTCATCGTCGGGGCAACCACCGATCCCGTGTTCGGCAAGCTCGTTGCCTTCGGCCTCGGCGGCGTGCTGGTGGAGGTGCTCAAGGACATCACGTTTCGTCTTGCGCCGACGAATGCCAAGCATGCGGCGGCGATGCTGGACGAGATCAGCGGGGCGCCGTTGCTCGACGGTTTCAGAGGGGCCGACCCCGTGAATCGACCTGCTCTCGCCCAACTCATCGAAAATGTCTCGCACCTGGTCAGCGACTTTCCGGAAATCAGCGAGCTGGATCTGAACCCGGTCTTTGCCACGAGCGACGGCGCGGTGGCAGTGGACGTACGAATTCTCACCGACTTCGAACCGGCACCCACCCGCTACCGCCCTTCCGAGGAAGAAATTCTCGCGGCCATGCAACGCATCATGCAGCCGGACGCCGTGGCCGTCATCGGGGCGTCGTCTGAAGACGGAAAGATCGGCAACTCCGTGATGAAAAATCTTATCGACGGCGGCTACGCCGGCGAGATCTACCCCATCAACCCCCGCGCCGAGGAGATTCTCGGCAAGCAATGCTTCAAGAGCGTGCTCGACGTTCCCGGAGAGGTGGACATTGCCATCTTCTGCATTCCGGCACGGTTCGTCGCGGACGTGATCGCCGAGGTGGGACAGAAGAACGTCGCCGGCGCCATCCTGATTCCCTCGGGATTCGCCGAGGTCGGCGAGCACGAGCTGCAGGACGAGATCGTGCGCGTCGCGCGCGAGAGCAACGTGCGGCTGATGGGACCCAACATCTACGGCTTCTACTACACCCCGAAAAATCTCTGCGCCACGTTCTGCACGCCTTACGACGAAGTCGGCAAGGTCGCGCTCTCTTCTCAGAGCGGTGGCGTGGGCATGGCCATCATCGGATTCAGCCGTTCGAACAACATGGGCGTCTCCGCCATCGTCGGACTGGGCAACAAGTCCGACATCGACGAGGACGATCTGCTGACGTTCTTCGAGCAGGATCCCAATACCGAAGTCATTGCCATGCACATCGAGGACTTGAAGGATGGACGCGCGTTCGCGGAAGTGGCCGAACGCGTTTCGAAGAAGAAACCCGTGGTGGTATTGAAGGCCGGCCGCACTGCCGTGGGCGCACGCGCTGCAAACTCTCACACCGGCGCTCTCGCCGGCGATGACAGGGTCTACGACGCGGTCTTTCGCCAGAGCGGGGTCATTCGCGCAATGACCCTCAACGACATGCTGGAGTTTGCCCGCGGTCTCGCGGTTCTACCCACACCCAAGGGTGAAAACGTGGTGATCCTCACCGGCGCCGGAGGCTCCGGCGTGCTGCTGTCCGACGCGTGCGTGGACAACGGGCTCGCGCTCATGCAGTTCCCCGATGACCTCGACGCGGCATTCAAAGAGTTCATCCCACCCTTCGGCGCATCGGGCAACCCAGTGGACATTACCGGCGGAGAGCCACCCGCCACGTACAAGAACACCATCGAGCTCGCGCTCAACGACGATCGCATTCACTCACTGATACTCGGCTACTGGCACACCATCATCACACCGCCGATGGTGTTCGCCGAGCTGTTGAGCGAAGCCGTCGAGGCAGCCCGCGCACGCGGTATCGAGAAGCCCGTCGTCGCATCGCTGGTAGGTGACGTGGAAGTGGAAGACGCTTGCCGCTACCTGATGAAGCACGAGATTCTTGCGTACGCCTATACGGCGGAGAAGCCCGTGGCCGTGCTCGGGGCGAAATACCGCTGGGCGCGCAGCGCGGGATTGTTGTAGCGGCGCCAGCCGCGTTGGTGCCAGGCACGGTGTGCCTGGCACCATCTTACCGCCGTAGGAGCGGCTTCCAGCCGCGAACTCCTTAGACTCAGGAGATGTGTCAATCGCGGCTGGAAGCCGCTCCTACAGTCCCCTCGCCAATCACTCCGTCCTCGAGCAGTGCCTCGACGTCGTCGGTGCCAAGACCCAGATCCGCGGCCACCACTTCGGCCGAATGCTCGCCTAGCAACGGCGCCGCGGTGATTTCGACATCGCTCTCGGAGAGTCGCGCACCCCAACCGAGGAGGCGGATGGTGCCATGACTCTTGTGCTCCACCTCGTGCACGAAGCCACGTGCCAGAAGATGAGGATCGCTGAATAGATCCGA
>JAPULC010000295.1 GCA_027295305.1 Gammaproteobacteria bacterium | reverse complement strand
AATGCAGCGACCGACGCCTCTGCGTCCGCCGCCTCGACGTCTGCCTGGTTGACATCGAGCTCCGGCACGATGCCTCTGTCGAATCGAGCGCTAATGATGCGCAGCGAATCTTCACGGGATTCGAGTGTGCTTTTCGAGATGGTCAATCGGTTGTCGAGATCGAGCAGCAGGAAGTAATTCGTGGCGACCGTTGCCACCAACGTAATGGTCACGTTGCGAGCGCTGGCCTCGGTGGCGAGAAGATCCGCGCGCGCCGCCTCGCTCGCGCGACGCAGTTTTCCCCACAGGTCGATCTCGAATGACGCGGTCGCACCGACAAAGAAATCGTCGCGCGACTGAGCGCCTGGAAAAATGTCTTTGCTTTCGCGAACGCGCCCTGCACTGCCCCCTGCGTCGACGAATGGAAACCGGTTTGCGCGCACGATGCGCACGATCGCTGCCACTTCCTGGATCCGCGCAACCGCAATCCCAAGGTCTTTGTTGTTTGCAAGCGACTCCTCGATGAGCGCAACGAGTATCGGATCCCGAAGCAGCTCCCACCAGGGAACGTTGGCAAACGCGGGATCTGTCGGTGCCGGCTCCTTGTATGCCTCCGGTATGGGGAGCCCGGGCCGCTCGTAGGTGGGCCCCACCATGCAGCCGGGCAACAATACCACCAGAGCCAGAAGCCAGCGACGCGTCATGACCCGGGTTGCGCGGTTGGCTCGGCAACCGTGTCACCTTTTCGCCCGGCGAGATACTGCTCCACGATGACGTAGAGACCGGGAACGAGCACCACGCCGACCAGGGTGGCCACGAGCATGCCGCTGAACACGGTCATCCCCATGATCTTGCGCGCCTCGGCGCCGGCGCCGCTCGCAACGAGCAACGGCACGACACCGAGAATGAACGAGAAGGCCGTCATCAGGATGGGGCGGAAGCGACGCCGCGCCGCTTCCATTGCCGCATCGACCGGACTGCGGCCTTTTTCGCTCTCCGCACGCGCGAACTCGACGATCAGGATTGCGTTTTTCGCCGCCATGCCAATCAACATGACGAGCCCGATCTGTGCGAACACGTTGTTTTCGTAACTGGGGCTCAGGAATCTCATTAGGAAGAGTCCAAGCATGGCGCCGAAGATGGCGATGGGGGTGCCTAACAGCACGCCAAGGGGTAGCGTCCAGCTCTCGTACTGCGCAGCGAGAATGAGAAAAACGAACACCAAAGCCATGACAAAGACGATGCTGCCGCTACCCTCGGCCCCTTTCTCCTGAAAAGACATTGCGTTCCAGGCATACGACATGTCCTGTGGCAGCACCTCGGCCGCGACCTCCTCGAGGGCTGCCAGTGCCTGCGAGGAGCTGTAGCCCTGCGCGGGCCGGCCGGTCACCTCGGCGGCCCGGAACAGATTGAAGCGGTACGTAAACTCGGGCCCGCTGGTAGGCTCGCTGCTCAGCAGGGTTGCCATTGGCACCATGTCACCATTGCGGTTGCGGACGTAGAAAAGCGACGCGTCGATGAGGCTCTTGCGGTATTCGGTCTCCGCCTGAACGTACACCTTGTAAAGACGACCGAAGCGGTTGAAGTCGTTCACGTAGGCCCCGCCAAGAAACGCGCCGAGAGTCTGGTTGACGTCGGCGGGCTCCACGCCGAGCTTCATGGTCTTCTGGATATCCACGTCCAGAAAGATCTGTGGCACGCTGGCTCGGTAGGTCGAATACATTCCGACGAGCTCGGGTCGAGCGGTGGCCGCCTGCATGAACGTCTTGGTCTGGTCTGCAAGATATTGGGGATGGTTGCCGCCCCGGTCCTGCAGCATGATCGAAAATCCGGAGCCGGTACCGAGGCCAGGGATGGCCGGGGGGCCGAAGGCGATTGCGATGCCTTCATTGATTCGCGCAAGCTTGGCGTTCAGTCGGTGCGCTACGTTGGCCGCCTGGTCCGCCGCGTCCGGGCGTTCGTCCCAATCGGTGAGCTGGATGAAGAAGAACGCGTTGTTGGTGGCAGACGCTCCGCTCAGCAGACTGTAGCCGGTGATGGTCGTATAGGATTCGATGGCTGGGTCGGCGGCCAGAACGGCCTCCACCTTGCGTGCGGCCGCGTCGCTGCGCTGCAGCGAGGCCGCATCCGGAAGCTGGAGGTTCGCAAGCAGATAGGCCTGGTCCTCTTCCGGAATGAACCCGCCGGGCACGATGCGGAACAACAGCATCAGCGCGACGGTGATTGCCGCGAGCACCGCGAGGGAACGCAACGCCCTGCGGGTGAAAAACCCGGTGATGACCATGAACTTGCCGGTGGCGATCTCGAACCCCTGGTTGAATCGCTCGAAGAACTTACCCAGTAGCCCCGTCTTGGCAGCTCCGGGGGGACGCAGCAGGGCAGCAGCCAGCGCGGGGCTCAACGTCAAGGCGGTGACCGAAGACAACGCAACCGAAATGGCGATGGTGATGGCAAACTGCTGATAGAGCAGGCCCGTGATGCCGCCCATGGCGGCCACCGGCACAAACACCGCGATCAACGCCAAAGACGTGGCGACGATCGGACCGCTGACCTCTTTCATCGTTTCTATCGTCGCCTGGCGCGGGTCGAGTCCCAGGCGTTCCATCTTCTCCGTTACCGATTCCACCACCACGATGGCGTCGTCCACGACGATTCCGATGGCGAGCACCAGGCCCAGTAGCGATAGCGTGTTGATCGAAAATCCGAGCAGCGGGAACACTGCAAAGGTGCCGATCAGGGCAACTGGCACGGCCAAGGTGGGAATGAGCGTTGCGCGGAAGTTCTGCAGAAAGATGAAGACGACCAATATGACCAGCACGATCGCCTGAATCAGCGTGACGATAATCTCGCGAATGCCGGCCGAGATGGGTTTCGTGGTGTCGAGAGAGATGACGTACTCGATATCGTCAGGGAAGCGCTGCTCCACCACGGACATGGCGGCGCGCACCTTGTCGGCGACTTCGAGGCCATTGGCATCCGGCAGTTGATAGATCGCCAGCACCGCAGCCGCGCTGCCGTTGAAGCGGCCAATCTGATTGTAGTTTTCCGCACCCAGCTCGATCCTGGCAATGTCGCGAAGCAAGATCTGCGAGCCGTCCGGATTCGAGCGAACCACCACCTGGCCAAATTCCTCCGGGGTCTCCAGCCTGCCCCGTGTCTGCACGGCGTACGCATACTCGGTGCCGACCGGCGCGGGGGGGCCGCCGATCTTGCCGGCCGGCGTCAGCACGTTCTGCTGCTGCACGGCGCTGATGATGTCGGGCACCGTCAGCGCGAGTCGACCCAGCTGATCCGGCTTGATCCAGATGCGCATGGCGTAGTCGGAGCCGCCGAAGATCGTGACCTGGCCCACACCCTGGATCCTTGCGATCTCGTCCAGCACGTTGAGGGACATGTAGTTGTTGAGAAAGTTGGCGTCGAAGGTGCCGTCAGGTGAGCGCAACGTCACCAGCAGAAGCGGGAACGCGAGCGCCTTCTTCACGGTGACACCCTTGCGCTTCACTTCCTCGGGAAGCTGAGCGCTGCCTTCGGACACCCGGTTCTGCACGAGCACGTTGGAGATGTCGAGATCGGAACCGACTTCGAACGCCACCGACAAAGTCATCTGACCATTGCTGGCATTGGTCGATTTCATGTAGAGCATGTTCTCCACACCGTTCACTTTCTGCTCGAGGGGTGTGGCGACGGACTGCTCTACGTTCACGGCGTTCGCGCCGTCGTAATATGCCTCGACTTTCACCTCGGGCGGGGTGATGTCGGGATATTGCGCAATCGGGAGCCCGGCCATGGCGACGAAGCCGCTGATCACGATAAAGATGGCGATCACCATCGCGACGATGGGTCGCCTGACGAAGAACTCGCCCAAACTCAGGGCTCTCCAGATGCCGTGGTTTGCGGTAAGTCACTCGCTTGTGCGGCAACGGGCACGACCACCATCCGGGGTCTGAGCCGCAGCAGCCCTTCGACGGCGACGCGTTCGCCCGGTGTGAGGCCCGACTCGATGATCCAGTCGCTGCCAAGCCGTGGCCCCACCTCGACTTGGCGCACCTCGACCGTATCGTCGGGGGCAATCACGAACACTCGGTATGCGGATTGGAGCTCGTTCACGGCGCGTTGAGGGACGAGAATGGCGCCCTCGATTTCGGCGGCATTGAATCGCACGCGTGCGAACATGCCAGGCCGGAGGATGTTGCGCGGGTTCGGAAATTCCGCCTCTATGGTGAGCGATCCGGTAGTGGGATCGATGTTCCTGTCGACTTTGGTGGTAAAGCCCACGTGCTCGTAAATGCTGTTGTCAGCGAGGATCAGGGTGAGCGGCACCGCTTCCCGCGTGGTCTGGCTGTCGGCAAGATGTCGCGCCGCCTTCAGGTACCCTCGTTCGGTGATTGCAGCGCGCACCGCGATGGGGTCGGTCCGGGACACCACGTTCAAGAGCCCGCCGTCTGTCTGCTGACTCACGAAGTCGCCGACTTCGGCCGACGTCAGGCCGATCAATCCCTGGACCGGTGATCGTATCCGGGTATAGCCGAGCTCGATCTTGGCGAGATCCACCTCGGCGTTGGCAGCTTGAACGTAGCTCTCGGCCGCCTCGAAAGCGGCCACGGCCGCGTCCAGATCCTGCGCGCTCACCGCCTTCATCTCGGCGAGAGGCCTGATGCGCTCCAAATCGGACTTTGTCTTGGCCAGCCCGGTCTGCGCTTGGGCGAGCCTGGCGTTCGCCTGCGCCAGCTTGGCTTCGAAAGGTTGCGAATCGATGGTGTAGAGCAGGTCCCCCTCGTCGACGAAGGTACCTTCGTCGAAGTGGATCCCGTCGAGAACACCCTCGACGCGCGCGCGAATGGTCACGTCCCTCGAGCCCCTGGTCTCGCCGACGATGTCGATGGGAATGCTGACATTGCGGCTCTCGACCACCACAAAGGGGATCTCCAGAGGCGGTGGCGGCGGCGGCTCGCTGTCGCAAGCGCCGAGCACAATCGCGAGAGATAGCATCGAGCCCCAGCGGGATTTCAAGTTCTTATTCTGCAAACGCATGACTCTTCCCCTGAGCCGCGCATTTTGCAGCATTTCCAGGCAACTGTCTGCCCGCGGGCAACTTTCGGGGAGAGGTTAGAAACTCGGGGTGAGAGGGGGCCGCTGACCGGGTCTCAAGGCAAAGCCGTCGGCGTGCATGAGAAAGGCGCCAGAGGCCCCAGGATACTTTTTGGTGTCACACGGCGCTCGGCTACCGTCGGCATGCCGCCGAGTGCCTCGGCCAGACCCGACGAGGCCGCGTCACGCGTGACCCGGCACCAAATCACGCCGGGCGCGCGTCCGCGGTC
>JAPULC010000294.1 GCA_027295305.1 Gammaproteobacteria bacterium | reverse complement strand
CCCCTTCCGCCTGCAAGCGCAACCAGGCATTCAGCTCGCGCAGCTCTTCTTCAGTCAGCTTGTCGAGACCGGCTGCGCGAAATTCCGCGCGTGACATTTCCGACTCGAGGGGCGTGAGTTCCCCGCCATGGGCCATCGTGGCGACGAAAACCGCCAACCAGCCAACGCACCAAGCACCAGATTTTGATCGTTTCATCGCGCCGAACCATGCCGCCCCAATTTGAGCGCCCTAGCATAAGACGCGATATGGAACCGCCACAAACTCAAAATCGAAAAAAGGCCCCTGCTTCGGGGCCTTTCTGATGCGCGAATGTGCGAGGATCTAAAACGGTGGTGGAATGATGCCGCTGCCGATCAAAGTGCCGGTGGTGATCAGGATCGAAATCGTTGCGATGCCGAAACTCCACTTCAGTGCGCGGCGCGCGGAAGCCGCGGACGCTTCCTGGCGACGCCCCAGCTGGTTGAGCAGCAGCATCAGCCCCCGGTAGACCTGGATCCTGACTTCAGAGCGCGCCTCGCGATCCGAGACGTGATTGGCCGCCTGTGCCGACATGCGCTTGGCGATGGCCTTCAGGGCCTGCTCGAAGCGTTCGACGCGATGCTTTTTCTGACTTCCAGTCAGCGCAAAGGCATTGCGCTTCCTCGCTGCCGCGTCGAACGCAGCAACCAGTTCGATCTCGAGGGTCTTCTTCTTCGCGGTCTCCTTGGTGTCGCGCGCCTTCTCGGCCTTCGCTTCCTCGTCGACCCATTCGCCGGAGCCAGCTGGTGAGACCAATTCTATTTCGACGACTTCTTCCGCCATTACAGCTCTCCTCTTTTGGCGACCTGCAGTTCAGTCGCCACTTCGACGGGTATTCGTGCAGGCTCACCCCTTCACCTGAGACGTTATGATGGAGCATCCCGTGCACGAGTTCTGTGATGGATTTCGTATGCGAAACGCTATGCAGATCGCATGCCCCAGCAGCGCTGGGGCCTCCCTCCATCGCCCACATCCTGCGTCAAGCCTAGACCGATCAAGCGACAGAAAACGAACCGAAAATGGGGCCAGACCCCATTATTGGTGTGGATGTGCGCTCGATCACACTCAGATTGGAAGCGGAAATGGGGTCAGACCCAGGTCAGACCCCATTTTTGTCTCAATGATCATAAATTTTTCGGATGGTCCCCCGCGGCACCAGCTGCCACGCCCGCTCGTGGGCATAATAGACGACGATCTTCGCCACCACCTCG
Organism: Gammaproteobacteria bacterium; assembly: GCA_027295305.1. GTDB lineage: Bacteria > Pseudomonadota > Gammaproteobacteria > Pseudomonadales > Azotimanducaceae > JAPULC01. The sequence continues at coordinate 7,551 of JAPULC010000294.1, read as the reverse complement.
ATGGCGCCGATCTCGAGGGCCAGAGACACCATCCCCGTCACGAAGTACGCGATGGCCACCGTGGTCGTCGTGGCGATCGCACGCCAGCTCAACCCCTTCAACACGCTTCGCAGATGGGACTCGCGTATCTCTACCCTCGGTTCACTCATGCCCAGCCCTCGTTCTGATATTCTGGCGCTTGGATATAGTGAGACACAGAGTGAGCACGTATTACAAAGATCATTGGGCGGAGATCGACGAGACCCGCCTCGAGCGCTATGAGGCGATGTTCGTATGGCGCGCCGAGCAGGATCCCTCGCTGACGGCGCTGGACATTGCAGAGTCGCATTCGGTGCTCGACTTCGGGTCCGGCCCCGGTTTTCTCTCTCTGAGGCTCGCCGAGCTCGTTGGCGCCGACGGACAAGTGCATGGCGTGGAGTTGAACGAGCGATTCGTTGCGGGCGCCCGGGCACGCGCAAGCGATGCAGGATTAGAAGACCGCGTGACCTTCCATCACGTGACCGACGAGCAGATCCCGCTGCCCGCCGAGTCCATCGATCGCGTGGTGTGCAAGAACGTGCTGGAGTACGTGCCGGACGTCGTGCATGTGCTTGGACAGTTCTTCCGCGTGTTGAAACCCGGCGGCCGGGTGCTCGTCATGGATTCCGATTGGGGCTTCGTGTTGGTGAACCCCTGGTCGCCGGATGAGGTGCGCGAGTTCTTCGGCGCTGCCGCCGGCGCGTTCCGGGAGCCTCATATCGGGCGGCGTGCCCCGATGCTGCTCCGGGCCGCGGGTTTCACCGACGTCGACGTGAGCATCTCCGCCTTCGCCGATACCGAGGGCCGTGCGATGCGCGTGCTGCGCAACATGGAGCAATACGTGCGCGATCTCGAAGCGCTGCCGGTGGCGCGGGTCGATGCGCTCATGGGGCGCCTGGAGGATGCCGTAGAGCGCGGTGACTTCCTGTTCTCGTTGCCGCAGTTTCTCGTGTCGGCGCGAAGACCATAGAGGGCGGTGCTTAGACGGCGGTGCCAGGCACACCGTGCCTTGCACCGTTTGGATTGAAGGCTACGCCTTCAATCCAAGTCGATGCCGATTCCGATTAGGTAAGTGATGTCCTCTTTGTCGGCGCCCGAGGCAGGATCGGTCTCATAGTTGAAGTCCACCTGCAGGTTCGCGTAAAGGTCGTCGGTGATTTCGTAGCGCACACCCGTCGAGGTCTCGAACACGTTGTTTTCGCGTCCCGTCACGTAGCGCCAGACGTCGTGGTTGTGAAAAAACTTTGCGTCACCGCCGAGAAACTCGCGGCTGAACCTCAGAGCCCAGTGCGGCGCAAACGATTCGTCTTCATCACCGCCAATGTCCTCCAACACGAGGTCTCCCGTGACACCTATTCGCAAGCTGCGGTAGGCGTCGTCCCAGATCTGATAGCCCGGACCGACGCCGATGATCCACCGCGCGTCCAGATCCCGCTGTGGGTCGCGGCGCCAGCTCAAGTTGCCGATCAGAAACCAGTCGTCGTTCTCGCTAAACAGCCAGTTGTACCCATAGACGACGTCGTCCTGCTCCTTGCTGGTCTCGCCGTCCTTTTCCTGGCGCTCGCTGACGAGCTCGAGGGTGTGCCGATGATCTCCAAGTTTGACCATCCCGAAGTTGTACGAGCGCCAGTTGGTGGTGTCGGAGTTGCCGCGGGAAGCGTTCCCCGAGAGCAACGAGCTCACCTGCCAGTCGAGGTAAGCCTCGGGCTCATCGAGCTCCTCGATGTCGGTCACCGGAAATGGACGCATTTCACCTCCCGTGATCAGCACCGGGTTGCCGGCATCGTCGGTGGTCAGATTGCCGACGAGCTCGCTGTGATCCCTGAGCTCGATTTCGAACTCGCGATCCGACGTGATGGTGGCAATCGCATCCAGATCCACCGGAAATTCGCCTCCGTAGGCAGGCTCGATGAATAGCTCCTCGCCCCAGACCTTCTTGATGTCACCGGTAATTCGATCGCCGTTTTTCATCACCAGAACATCGGAAGACGCGCTCATGGCGAGCGTCACGAAAAGAGTCACTGAGAGTCCTATGCATAAAGACCGTGGAGCCATCCTGTCATCCCCTTGTTGCATCTGCGATTAGTCTCGCCAAGGACCTTTTTGTTCTTCGCCCAGACCTCGCGGCTGTCGATACCTCGGCGGCGGCGAGTCTCGCGTCATTTCCGATTGACTTCAAGCGCGTTGAAGCGATAAATCTCCCCACACATATGTTGAAGAAGCTCTCGCTGGAGGGCATGACCTCACAAGGACCAAACAATGGCCGACACGAATAAGGAACTCCTCGAAAAGCTTCTCGAGCAGGGGTTCAACGAGAAGGACAAAGCACGATTCGTGGCGTTCTATTCCGACGACTTCGTCAGCCGCCGGCCGACCGGCGAACTGCGCGGCGCGGCCGCAGCCGGCGAGATCTACGACACCTACACGAGCGCCTTTCCGGACGCCAAGATCGGCATCGATCAGATCCTCGAAGTCGGGGAATACGTGGTGGCCAAAACCACGTTCACGGGCACGCACACGGGTGAACTCCAGGGCACTGCTGCTTCAGGCAACAAAGTCACGGTGTCGGCCATCGCCATCTACAAGATCGACAATGGCAAGATCGTCTCCGAAGACGTCGTGTGGGATACATTGCTGCTCGCCCAGCAGATCGGCGCCGTCTAACGCGGCTCGGCCTGACCCGGCCTGGCCTCGCGCTAGACGTTGCCGCGGAAACGTGATGTGGTTGCACACACTATGATCCCCGAGCACGTTCTCTTCGCGAACGACGCCTTCTATCTCGCTTTCAGGGAGCGCGACCTCGACGCGATGGAGCGCCTGTGGTCGCGCAACTTACCGGTAATCTGCATTCACCCCGGCTGGAATCCCCTGACGAGCCGCGTAGAGATCATGGCCAGCTGGCAGGCGATCCTCGGAAATCCCGATGCGCCGCGGGTTCAATGCTACGGAGGTCGGGTGTTCCAACAGGGGGACATCGCGAGCGTCGTCTGCTACGAGCAACTCGAGGGCGGGATCCTCGTAGCCACCAATAACTTCGTGATGGAGGACGACGAGCCGAAGCTCGTCCACCACCAGGCATCGGATTGCGCCGACCCGCCGGCGCCGCCACAGGAAAGCCAGGTGATTCAGTAGACGAGCTGACCCCGAGTCGTGCCGGTCAGCGCGGCTCCCAGCCGCAGGAACACTTTGCGTCGAAAGAACCTCCGGTCTCTTAGAGTTCCCCTAGCAGGCTGCTGAAAAAGCCGTCCTGGCTTTTCAGCAGTACGCAAAGGGAAAAGCGTGGTTTCCCCTTTGCGCCCAAAATCAACGACCTACGGTCGCCGATTTTGCCAGCACATCCCTGTGCTGGACGCAGGCTGCCGAAAAACATAGTTTTTCAGCAGCCTGCTAGTGCTCCACGTCCTGCCTCCTCGGCGTGTTGATGCCATCGAGCGGATAGATGGGCCGGCGTACGTTCTTGAATTCGAGATCGGCGTAGTTCGACGTGCACACACCCACCCCGGCGCACTCCACGATCTCGCGAGCCATCTGCTTGAAGCCTGCACGATAGTGGATGCGGCTCTTCAGCATCAGATAACGCTTCTGCTCGGGGTTGATGCCCAGCCCGAGGAAGCAGCCCGGATCCACCGGTTCGCTGTGCCGCGAGACCACCACGATCTCCGCTTTGCCCGTGTCCAGCACGACGCACTTGCCGATGTCCATCGTCGCACCGCGGCGCGCCCGACCCATGGCGCGGAAGATGCCGTTGGATATGGTCTTGACGACGCCGGTGACCTCGAGGGGCTGGCTGTCCTGAGGAATCGAAGGCATCGGTGTCTTGCCGCCGAGCTCGATCGTGACCTCGCTGCCCACCCCCGCCTCGATCAGCTTGTCCACGGCTTGCGGATCGAAGATCCCGAACACCGCGATATCCTCGAGACCTTGCTTCAACACCTCTGCCAGCACCTCGGTCGTGTCCATGGTGCCGCCCGATGCCGTGTTGTCGTAGTGATCCAACACGATGACCGGGCCTTCATCGGGTTCGTTTGCCGCCGATTCACCGATGGCCTTGGCACGCGCAACCGATTCCTCCAGCGGCTCGATCTGATAGACGAAACTCTCGCGCACTTCCCAAGCGCGATCCAGCAGCTCGTCGCGAATGGCTTCCGCCCTGCCTCGGTCGTTGTCGGTAACGACGACCACCGACAAACCGGCGTTGCTGATGTCCGCATGAGGAAACCCCGTGAACAGACTCACGGCCAGGGCTTCCCCCGACTCCTCGAGCTCCTTGGCGCGTGCCTGTAATTCCTCGTTAGGGAAGTCATCGGTGCCCTGACGCATGACGTGTGGCAGCATCGGTGCGTTGCCCCACACCATGGTGGGACTCACCTCTCCGTTCAGCGTGCGTACGAGCACACGTCCGGCGATGAGTGCCGTCTCGTAGGTGTCGAGATGCGGATACATGTGATAACCGGCGATAACCGTCGAATTCTCGACAATGAGATCGAACAGATTCGCGTGCATGTCCAGCGCCACGGCAATGGGTGCGTCCGGCAACACCTCCCGAATCCGGCGAAGCAGCTCGCCCTCCCCGTCCTCGCTGCTCTCAGTGACCATTGCGCCGTGCAGATCCAGCATCATGGCGTCGCATCCAGCCTTCGCGGCCTCCACGATCCGGCTTGCCATGTACTCGTACGCGGCATCCTCCACCGGTCCCGAGGGCGGCGCACCCCCCGCCACGGGGATCACGAACTCGAATCCCGCCTCGTTCAACACGTCGATGTACGCCCCCATGCAGCTTCGGGTCCCGGTATAGGCCTGTCGCGCCGCGTCTCCTTCGAGGGGCATTTCGGCGCGACCCGAAAAACGCGCGAGGGGTGTCGGCACCGGTGAAAAGGTGTTGGTCTCGTGACTCATCTGCGCAAGAACGATCTTCATGCTATCCGCCTGTTGGTCCTCCCCCGGACGCCCGAATTGTATCCTGCCGACGTCGGCCGGCCACATGACGATCGGCGTCTACATGATCCACCGGAATACGCGTCACTCATAGGCGGCAACTATGGCCGTGATTCACCGAACGGTGATTTCCTGGTACTCGACACCTTTACGGACCCGAGGGGGGGACCCATCAAACGGCTCTAAACGACACCAAGACCTTGTTTTCGGTTGGAGAACGCGTGCTTCGCGCCCGATCGCGGCTGGGCGCCCCGACTAAAGCCGCTCCTACGATGCGTATCGCGCGAGGCCAAACTTCGCATGCCTGAGGGCCTTCGGGTCCGTTTCCTTCGCTGCGATCTTTCGCAGAATGCGCGCAATCCGCTTCTCGGGCGATTGCAGCGCCAGCATCAGCGTACCCGTTCGACGCACGCGCACCGATTCGTCGGTCAGCGCCGCGTGCGCTAGATGAGGGACGGCATCAATCGGATTGACACCCCCTTTGCATCGATCGCACCCGAGCGCATGAACCGCCATGTTGCGCACTTTCTTCTTCGGGTCGCGAGCGAGCAGCGTCAGCCGCTCCAACGCGTCGACATCCCACACATGATCCACCACGAACGCACAGCCGCGGCGTACCCGCCAATCCGGATGGCCCATGCCGTACTTGACCGCCGGTAACGCGGCTTCACCGATGTCCATGAGCTTCTTGATGTCGGCCCAACGGTTGTTGGCCAACGCTTCGACCAGTTCAACATGCTCGATTTGCATCTGAGAATCTCCAAACTAAAACGCCCGCGTATAAGACGAAACCCAGCAAAACCGATTGGGTCCCGGCCTATACGCGGGCGTCCCGCGATAAACCGATTCAGTGTCCAAGCTCACCGGACGTCGCACCGGGAGTCCCGGCGTTCCCCCGCAGTGAGATGGACGAAATCAATGCTACTTCGCGGGTGTGTTGGGATCAACCGCCACCACGTTTACCACATACCCTGCTTCGGCCTGTCATCGCATTGACGCCGTGTGACGACGACAGTTCGCGCGCCCGAATCGGCGAAGGACGCCGAATGACACAACAAGTTGTAAAAGTCGATAAGTTGCAGGCGGGCTGCGATCTACAGGCTTCGATCTACACGCCGGCGGATCAACCCGGTGTGCGGTCGGCAGCAGCGACGAGACGACTCGAGTCACGAAGATTCAAGGCTCCACCAGAATCTTCGCGTGATGATCGGGACTTGCGAGGTCCCGAAACGCCTGCCCCACCTCGTCCAACCCAATGTGACCGGTGATCAACGGCTCGGTGACGATGTCGCCCTCGGCGATCAGATTCAACGTGCTCGCGAACTCTTCGGCGCTGTACCCCAGGACGAACTGCAGATTGAGTTCCTTCGTGATCGCGAGAATGGGACGTATCTGATCGACTTCCATGCACACGCCGGCCACCACGAAGCGACAGCCGCTGCTCGCACCCACCATCATCTGGTCGATCACTCCGGGCACGCCTACGCACTCGAAATACACGCCTGGGCGAAGCCGGGGCCGACCGCTCAGGGGATTGACCGGCATGCGTTCGCCCGCAAGCGTCAACGCGGCAAGCTCCGTCCAGCGGGCGTAAGGTGATGTCTCCCCCGGATCGATCACTTCGTCGGCACCCACCGTCAACGCAAGCTCGCGGCGGCGCGTCGAGAAATCCGCAGCAATGATCGGATGCACATCTTTCAGCCGCAGCGCATTGATCACGGCAAGACCCACCGGCCCGCAGCCGATCACCAGTGGCACATCGACCTCCTGGATGTGAGCCTTCTCCACGGCGTGAAATCCGACCGCCATGGGCTCGGTGAGCGCAGCTCTCTGCGTCGACAGCCCGTTCGCTACCGGCAGCAACAACTGCTCAGCCAGGACCATCCGCTCCCCGTAGCCGCCGGGCACCTCGTTGGAATATCCCACCGAAAGCATCGCGCCCTGGCGCGCAATAATCGGCATGGCGCACACGCGAGATCCCACGCCCATGCGCTTGGGGGTCTTCGGACCGTGTTCGAGCACCTCGGCGCAGAACTCGTGGCCCATCACCACATCGCGCGTGAGGTCCATGCGCATGGAGCTGCGCTCCGGCAGCGAGTCCACGAATTTCGATCCGTGCTTCAGCGCGTGGAGATCCGAGCCGCAGATCCCACAAGCCAATGTCTTGACCAGCACCTCACCCGGCCCCGGAATCGGGTCCGAAACGTCGCTCACGACGAGCTCGCCCCGCCGCATCACCACCGCACGCATGTATCTTCGCCTCAGTCGGACTTTGATGAATGAATTCGCGCTGCAAAGGTCAATCTGGGCCGAGGGAGCCAACCGTCTCGGTCGGATAGCCCAGCTCGATCCATCGCACAATGCCGCCCGACAATGGGAAGACGCGGCTGACGCCGTGCTTTTTCAGCAGGAGCGCTACACGAGCGCTCGACGCTTCGCTGGGTCACGTGCAACACAGCACGATATCGTGGTCGCGTGGAATCTCGTGATGACGCTCGCTCATCTCGTGGAGCGGGATGCGCTTCGAGCCTGGAATGACCTCCGGCAGAATTTCGTAATCGAACTGCTGACGCAGGTCGACGATGGTCAACGTACCGC
>JAPULC010000293.1 GCA_027295305.1 Gammaproteobacteria bacterium | reverse complement strand
GTAGCCGGCGTCGGTATATCGCCTCGCGCTCCCGGGGGTGAACATCCGATTGTCTTTGGTATACGGCGTGCGCGTGAGAATCACCGGCCACGGGCCGGCATCAGTGGGTCTGTAAACGTTGGCCGCAAGGCGCACCCCGTCCCGCATCGTTGCGAACTCTTCGCTGACGGTGCGCTCGCTCTCGGCGAATGCGGTGACACTGAGGAACGCGAGTGCAAGAACCGCGCTGCGAGTGATCACGATCTTCCTCGTCCTTCTAATAGTGCCAGGCACGATTATCTACGAACTGAACTACTCAAAATCGGGCCAGGCACAATCTATCTGCGCACCTTGGCCGGCCGCCGCTTTGCGAGCGACTGATATGCGGCTTCGGACACACGCGACACCTGCAACGCGAAGTCCGCCGGCTCATAGCCCTTGCCGCCGTTTCGCACCCACCGCAGAAATGCAGCGTCCGGCGTGTCCGGTTGAATGCGCGCGGGGATCTTTGCCGGTTCGTCGTTGACGAGCATCGACTTCACCCGCCACTGATGTTGGCGAATCACGATGCAGCCCTTCGAGCCGTGGATGGCCAGGCGTTCATCGTGACGGCTGGAATCCCCAAACGTGTTGAGGGTGCCCAGCGCCCCGTTGTCGAAGCGCACGTTCACCACCGCATTGATGTCCACGGGCTTGCGGACGTTGTCCATGTAGGCTGAGACCTCGCTCGCTCGAAGACCCGTGACCCAGAGGCTCGACGCAACCAGATGACTGCCGGTGTCCATGAACATACCCCCGCCGGATTGCTCGGGGTCGACCCGCCAGCCGCCCATCGCGCCCCAGTTCTGGCTGACATAACCCACGAGGCCGCGGATGCGCCCCAGCTCGCCACGCCGCACGAGCTCACGCGCGTACACGTACTCGGGCAGGAAGTGGCGCTGATAGGCCACGACCAGCATGCGGCGTTTGCGACGCGCGAGATCGATGAGCGCCTTCGAATGGCGTGAGGATATCGTCAATGGCTTCTCCACCAGCACGTGAAGCCCGGCATTGAGTGCGGTGCGTACTTGTGACGTGTGCTGGTCGTGCGGGGTGCTGATGACAACCCCATCGAGCCCGTCCTGACGGATGAGTTTGCGGTAGTCGTCGTAGTAGGGGACCTGATCGCCCAACCGCTCCATCAGAGAATCGGCCTGCTTGCGCACCGGATCGGCCACCGCCACCACCTCTGCCGCGCCATCGGCGTGCAGTCGCGGAAGGTGTGCGCCGCGCATGTTGCCCCCGCAACCAATGAGCCCGAGCCTGATCTTCTTCCTCGCCATGGATACCCCCTTCCTGGTCGGAGAACTCTAGCGTGGGAGCGGCTTTAGCCCGGGGCGCGCAGCCGCGAATGCTGCAGCTCGCGAAACCTACCGTTACGCGGCCAAAGCCGCCGCCACACCAGAAAGCTCTGCGAGGCGCCGTGGAGATTTTACAGCACCCGCTTCAGCCGCGATTCTACCGGGCTTTCAATATCTGCCAATCGTTTGGTGAGACGGCCTTGTATTTTCGCGCTCGGAGTTGTAACTACACGGGTGACTCCGCTACATCCGATGCCATGATCTTCCGGCAGCTTTTTGATCCCGTCTCCTCGACCTACACCTACCTTCTCGGCTGCGACGAGAGCGGCGAGGCCGTGGTGATCGACCCTGTCTTCGAGCGACACGCGCGCGACGAAGCGCTGATCCGTGAGCTCGGGCTCAGGATTCGCTATGTGCTCGACACCCACGTGCATGCCGATCACGTGACCGGCGCGTGGCTGATGAAGCTCGCCTATGGCGCACAGATCGTGCTGTCGCGCCGCTGTGGCGTCGAAGAGGTGGATTTCAGGGTCGACGACGGTGACGTTGTCCGATTCGGAGAATGTGCTCTCGAGGTAAGGGCCACACCCGGTCACACCGAGGGCTGCGTGACCTATGTGCTGGACGATCACTCGATGGCGTTTACCGGCGACTGCCTGTTGATACGGGGCGCGGGTCGCACCGACTTTCAGGGCGGCAGCGCCCAGATCATGTACCAGGCCATCCACGAACAGATCTTCAGCCTGCCGGACGAGTGTCTCGTCTACCCCGGACACGACTACGAAGGACGTACGGTGTCGACGGTAGGCGAAGAGAAGCGCTTCAACTCCCGCATCGGGGGCGACGCCCGGGAGGAGGACTTCGTCGGCTACATGGACAATCTCGGGCTTGCCCACCCGAAGCTCATCGACATTGCCGTGCCCGCCAATCTGCGCGCGGGGCGTCCCGAAGACGATCAACTGCCAGAGAAGATCACATGGGGTCCGGTGACGGTATCCTTCGGTGGCATTCCGGAAATCGAGCCGGAGTGGGTGGCACGCCATCTCGAGGAGCTCACCGTGCTGGACGTTCGCAACGCCGAGGAATTCGACGGTGAGCTTGGACACGTAGAAGGCTCGCAGCTAATCCCGTTGGATGAGCTTCGCGATCGGGTGGGCGAGGTACCTCGAGATCGGCCAGTGGTGGTGGTGTGTCAGTCCGGCAGACGTTCCGGGATGGCGGCGGTCATTCTCAAAGACGCGGGGCTCAAAGAGGTCGCCAATGTCGCCGGTGGCCTCATCAACTGGTCGCGCCATGCGCTGCCGTTTCGCTCGTGAGCGATGTTGACGTGCATCAAGTCGGCCAGGCCATCGGCGTCGTTTATTGATCGTGGATGAATGTGGCCATGTGCGCGTCGATCAACTGCGGAAAGGAGAGTTGGTTCACGTTTCGGGGAGGGCGTGGATGAGCGGTCAGTCCGCAGCTCGCTCGTACGCCTCAAT
>JAPULC010000292.1 GCA_027295305.1 Gammaproteobacteria bacterium | reverse complement strand
AGGGTGGTGCCAGGCACATCCTGCCTGGCACCACCACCGCCCTGGCACAACCCTAAATGGTGCCGGGCACGGTTTGCCTGGCACCCCGGCTAAGGTTTCCTCTAAGGCAAGTGTCGTGACGCTCCGCATGATTCCCATCCTGGTTCTGTTCATCGCGGCTCTCGCTTTGGGCCTCACCTTTCACGGTCCGGGGCACAGTTTGCCGCTGCTGCTCTACGCCTCCGTTGCACTGGGTGTTGCCGCAGCGCTCGCGCTGCACGGTGCCCTCGGCCGGGCAACCAGTCTGGGTGGCGATCGCCCCCTTCTGCTCGTGTTCGCGGGCTATATCGCCTGGCTGGTGATCTGCGTACAGACGTCGGTCTCGGTGGAGTCGAGCTTTCATCCGTTCTGGAATCTGCTTGCAATGCCCCTCGCATACGTTGTCGTCAGAGGGTTGACGGATGAGCCTGTCTGGCGGGAACGGTTGCTGCTTGCGGTGGGCGTCATCGCCTCACTAGCGGTGGTTGGCGCATTGTTTGGGCTCATCACCACCGGTGAGCGCAGCGCCGGACCGTTGAGCGATCCGAACAACCTCGCTGCGTTCTTGAACATGGTGTTTTTCGTGGCCCTCGGCTTTCGTCTTGGTGCCCACCACGCTCGAGGGCGCGATTACGGGCTGGACGCGCTTCTGTTTCTGCTGGTGCTCGGGTTGTTCGCGACGGTTTCTCGAGTCGGAATTGCGCTCTGGCTTGCCGCGGTGAGCGTCGCGTTGGTGGGTGCCTGGCGCTATGGGCGGCCGAAGCGTCCATTCGTGTTCGCTTCGGTTGGCGCACTCGTGGGCTTTGCCCTTCTGTATTTTGCGAGGGGTAGCACCACCGAACGATTTGCCAGCGGGCTCAGCTATGCCACCGGCATGGAGGCACGCCTGGCCATGTGGGGCTCTTCGCTCGAGATCTTCCTCGACCATCCCTGGACCGGAGCGGGACTCCAGACCTTCAGATTGCTCTATCCACGATATCGCTCGATTGCCGATCAGACGTCGGCGGGAAATTTCGCGCACAACGACTATCTGCAGTTCCTTGGTGACGGTGGCATCGTGCTTCTGGCGTGTCTGCTCGCACTCGTCATCTGGGTGGCGGTTCGAGCCTGGCGCACACTGCAGGCGATCCAGCGTGACGAGGCGCCCGGTGAGAACTGGCTCGCGCTGGGTGCGCTCGTCGGTGCCGGTACCTTGTTCATCCACGCTCTGATGAACTTCTCGCTTTATGTTCTGTCCGTTTCGATATTGCTTGGCGGGGTGCTTGCGATCGGTTTTCCACGTCAGCGCGCGCAGCTGATGCCGAAGCCGGCTGGATCCGTCGCGCTCGCGATTGCGGCAGTGGCGATGCTTGGAGGTTGGTTCTTTCTGGCTGTGGATGCCTACTCGTATGCGCTTCTGCTGAAGCAGCGTGGAATGCCCTTTATCGAGGTTGCCGACGATCCGGAACGTGTCGAGATCGCGGCAGATCGGCTGGACGCCTTGCACCCGAGACGGGGCTTGCCCATGTACGCGCTCGCCAAGGTGGCGGCGCAGGACTCACGGAGCGATGCCCCAGGGCTCGAGCGACGCGCCAACATGTACTTCGAAGAAGCCATTGCGCGTGATCCGCTCAACCCGAGCGTACGCATCGACTACGCCATATTTCTGAAGTCCCAAGCGCGAAAGGAAGCGGCAGAGTCGGTGTTGAACGATGCTCTGGTCGTGGATCCCACCGAACTCAAGGCTCACATATCGCTCACCAATCTGTATCTCTCCGAAGGGCGGCGGGAGGAAGCCTATCGGCACTTCCGCGAGCGGATCTGGCCTTGGACGCGACTGTTCTACTATCGCCATCCGGATGGCGTAGCGTTTTATCTCGAGAAATTCGCACCGCTCGACCGTGAGATCGGTGGTGGCGCTCTGTCGCAGGAAATGAACTTCTGGCGTGATGTGCTCGTAAAGCAGGGATATCTCACCCAAGCGGAGCTGGCACGTCCAACAACCCGATAAGGGTGCGATCGGATCGCCGGATGCCTAGAAATAGGACATTGAAGCGAGTGGCAAACGGAACGAACGCATAGTCTTCCAGCTGCCCGCCCGTGGCTTCGAGCCAGCGTTCGATCTGTCCACTTTCGTCACGTTCGCGAAGCGCCGCGTAGTCGATGGCGCTCTCGATCGCGAGATCTATGCGTTCGCCAAGCGGTGCATAGCTGTCCACCGCTGCGCGAACCGGAATCCGCGCCTTCAACAGTCGCCTACGAAAGGTGCTCTGTTCGAAGACATCCGCGGGGACCTCCACGAGCACGCGCTTGGGCGCCCGGCCCGGGATGTGTGACAGGTCCGGGGGCTCGATACCCACATCGGTATAGTCGTCGGCCGACATGCTGTAGAAGCGCCCTTCGGCGTAGACGAGGGCCAGCGGTCGTTCGACGTAGATGATGTACATGCCGACTGCGAGGCAGGCGGCTTGGACGAGTCCGATCACCGTGAGATCGAACTTGAGACCAGGCTTACCGGGTTTGTACACGGCAAAAGTCAGGAGGGGGCCCATGACGAGATCAACGCCGATCACGATGCGCATGCCTTCCCATCCGCCGTCGCTCTCGTAGAAGAAATCGGGAAACCAGATGAATAGTAAAACGTAGGCGAGCGCGAGAAAGATGGCGAAGCTGATGCCGAAGTGAATCAGGAAGGCCCTGACCCGATACATCGCAAGTCCTCTAAGTTTTCGTCCGGCTGCGCCGCCATCCGTGCCACGGATCGCTAGTTCAGTCCAATGCTAGGCATCCTGCACAGGAACCAGCGAGGACATTCAAATGAATCTCATTGATAGATCGATAGCTTTGACGTGCTTGGTCAGGTTGCCGATAGAAATGTAGTCCACGCCTGTCTCTGCGACAACACGCACGGTGCTGGCGTCGATTCCCCCAGAGGCCTCGAGCTTCGGCTGCCGGCTCAGAGGTTGATTGCGTACAATTGCCACCGCATCACGCAGTGCCTCCGGAGTGAAATTGTCCAACAAGACGATGTCGGGCTGCGCTGCGATAGCTTCTCTGAGTTGGTCGAGTTGCTCCACCTCGACCTCGACTGGCTTATCGGCAGCGATCTCGCGGGCCCGGTGGATGGCGTCCGCGATGGAACCTGCGGCAGCAATGTGATTCTCCTTGATGAGAAATGCGTCGTAGAGTCCCATGCGGTGGTTGAGGCCGCCGCCGCAGCCGACCGCGTATTTCTGGGCGCGCCTCAGACCCGGGAGGGTCTTGCGGGTGTCGAGCAGCTTCACGTCGGTGCCTTCGACGAGCTTGCAGTAGTGATGCGCGATGGTCGCCGTGCCCGACAGCAGTTGTAGGAAATTCAGGACGGTGCGCTCTGCGGTGACGAGGCTGCGAGCTCGGCCTTGTACCTCGACCAGCACCTCCGCAGCCGCGATGGCATCGCCGTCGTCGACCCGCCACTCGAGTGTGAGCTCCGAGTCGATCTGTCGAAACGCGGCTTCAGCCCAGGGACGTCCGCAGAACACGGCACGCTCGCGCGTCACGATCTGACCTCGCGCGGGCCCGTCCGGGGCGAGGAGTTGTGCTGTCAGGTCGCCACTTCCGAGGTCTTCTTCCAGCGCCCGCGACACCGTCTGCTCGATGTCGGCGCGAAGCTGTGCGTTCAGCTCGGGTTTCACGGGAGCTGGCGCAGGACGAGCTCGCGCCCCCGCTGGGCGAAATCGAGTTGCTTCAAGGCGCTCATGCCAAGAAGTATCTCATCGTTTCGGTAGGCTGGGTTGATGCTTGCCCGCACCCCGAAGAGGCGGATATTCCCGATGGACAGCTCATCGAGCCGGGTATCGTAGACGCGTATGACGCCGTTGGCGGTCTGGGCGGCCATCGCCATGCCCCGATCGAGGCCAAGTGTGGTGGCGAGCGCCGCGGGTATGGATACATCGGTGGCGCCAGTATCCAGAAGGAATGTCACCGGATGGCCATTGATGTAGCCACTCGTCACGTAGTGGCCCTTGGCGTTTCGTTCCAGCACCACCTCCCTGGCCCCGTCTGCGGCTACCCGGGACTCCGGGCTGGTATTGGGATTCAAGCGGTTCCCTTCCCACAGCCCGAATATCGAGCTCAGCATCAGGAGCACCATCGCCCAGGCACCATAGAGCATGAACCGGCCCGCACGGCGACCGGGTCTACCGGGCCTGGCCTCGGTTTCAGTATCCTCAACCATTCTGGGATGTTACCCCAACCCGCTCGCGTACTATTGTCGAATCGAAGGCGAATTGACTTCGCCGGAGCGTGGGAAGAAATTCGCCTACGCGGCCCGGCCCGGACGGCGAATTTCTGGACATGAACGAAGATCCGGGACAGGGATGTCGCGCCAGCCTTGCGGCTGGACGTAAGCAGGACCGCTTTTTGCGGAGCTTTTTGCGGAAGAACGCGCAGCAAAAAGAAAGGGCCTGGGAGCGAAGGCGAATTTACTTCGCCGCAGCGTCGGAAGAAATTCGCCCGGACGGCGAATTTCTGGAGGACAAGAACGAGCTATGACATTGAGGGTGCTACAGGGCTCGGATGGGCATTGGCTCGAGGGCGCGCGGCGGCTTTCATCGCCGAACTGCGATGCCCGGCCCGACCTCGATGATCTGTGCCTCATCGT
>JAPULC010000291.1 GCA_027295305.1 Gammaproteobacteria bacterium | reverse complement strand
CCCGCCGACGCACTCCTGAACGATCAGTTGGCTGCAGTCGCCTTGTTCGAGGGGACCGAGACCTCGTGTTTTCTCGCATGCGGTGGCTGCGTTCTTGATCGCCGCGAGGGTCGACAGCGCCAGGTATTTCCTGACCGGGTGACCGGGCGCGACACTGCCCCTGGCCGCGTTCGTCTCGCAGATGGCTTCGCCGAGGGGTATGACCACGTTTTCACGGAACTCATCGTTGCACACCATCCGACCGCTCGTGGTGGTCCCATGAGTGCAGGTGAAGGTGCCCACGCGACCGAGGTATGCAAAGACCTGGTCGTTTTTCACCAGTCCCGGCATCGCGCTCATGAGCGCGGCGTCGCGTGGTGCGAGATCTCCCGTCGCGACCGCATGGCGTGAGACCTTCACGGCTTCGTCGTTGCGGTCGAGGCGCCACAAGGCCAGGGCCTTCAGCACGAGCGCGTGCCCGTAGAGCTGGTCCTCCTCGAGCTTTTGCGTCGCCTGCGCGTCATCTTCCAACGACTCGATGGTGGCGATGACCGTTGCATATCCCACCGCTGCGGAAAGAACGCTCTCTGAAAAATCCGCCGACCCACCGGCGGCCGTGTTGGAGACCGCGGGGGTGAGCACCGCAGTGCGATAACGCAGCTGATTCTCGGCTGTTGCCGCGTCGTTGAATGCGGACTGGGCGTCGCGCAAATAATTGACGTGCGTGCAGCCGCCAAGCACGAAGGCCAAAAAGAGGGAGACCAGTGCCTTCATCAGAATCCTCCTCCCAACTCGTCTATGAGCGCCTGACCAAAGTCGTCGATGGACCAACCTTCCCCCGACTGAACGATTTCGACCTGCTGTCGAATCACTGCCGTCACCGGTGCCAGAACCCTGGCGTCGAGTTTCGTATCGTTCAGCACCTCCACGATGACGGTGAGCATGCCATCGAGGACCTCGTGCTTCACCATCCGCCACGCGAGCGTCGGATCGTCGATTGAGAAGATCTCCGTAAGCAATGCATCGAGCAGCGCCGCAATCAACGGTCCGCGATTGGGGATCTCTTCGAGAAACTCGCTGCGAAGTGTTGCCGCGTGAAGCCCCGCCATCAGAAGCTCGATCGCGAGATCCTGGGATAGATGTCCGTTGCCACGGCGGCGCATCACCTGGACCAGTGATTCCAATGCCGCCTTCAGCGCCGGTCGATCGTCGTCCAATGCGGCGATTAACCACCCCGGATTCATCACCAGCTCTTCCATCGTAGCGTCCACCACCTTGACCAGATCGATCGTTCTGAATCTCGGCTTCCAGCTATCGCCGTCGGCGGCGGGGGTGGAGAGTGTGTCGACGATGGTCTTTGCCGCCACGAGCGCAAGGTTCTTCCCCGGATCGGACTGTGCCTCGGGCCATAGCAGCTCCAGATGCTCGCCCGTCGCATCGACGACGATGCGGGCAAGCTCCGGAATCATTCCACGAACGAATGTCGACTCCGTGGCGGCAAGATCGGTGACTAGCTGACCAACGAGCGCACCGAGGCGCGATTTGTCCCCGAGCACAAGCTCCGGATGTTCCCCCACTGCGAGCAGCGCGGCGTCGGTCAGACGATCGAGGCTTGCACGCGTGAATAGATTGTCGAGGCCTCCGAATGGCGTATCGGCGACGATGCCGACCAGAGCGCTCCCCACGTTTGCCACGACGGCACGTTGACCTGCCCCTTCGAGATCGAGAAAACCTTCGGGATCGGATAGCACGTGTGCGCCTGCCTTCGTGAGAAGGCTGCGAAACACCGTCTCGCCCCATGCGCGAATGCGCTCCTCCTTGGAGAGGTTGTCCTCGCCGGCTGCTCGCAACGCCTCGATACGTGTCGCAACGTCCTCGGTCAGCCCGCGCGTGGTGATGCGAATGAGAGCCTGAATCTTGGGGTCTGCGGCAATCAGCTCTGGTGTGGACGCCACACTCTCCATGGCCGCTACGAACAGGCGGTGGGGAAGATCCGCAAGGGCCGCCTCGGAGAAGGACACGTCGTCCAAGCCGGTGAGAAAGGCTTTCAGCGCTCGGCCGCTGCTCGAGTGTGAATCCAGCGCCCCCGGTATTTCGATGAAATAATCGACCCCGATCTCGATCAGCGAACCCGCAACGCGTTGCAGTGTTGTTGGATTCGGATCGCTGCCGCGTTGCCACTGACGGATCTCGACGAGCGCATCGAGTGACACCGCGGACAGTAGAGATCCGTCGGCGGTGCGGTGGGTTCCAGGAAAAGCGCGCAGGAGAACATCGTTCTGATAGTCGATCAGAAGCTGCTCCTCGGTGTGCGTGAAAACTTCGTTGCGCAGCATCTTCGCCACGAGCTCGACGAGCTGTGGCGGCGCCTCCACGGTGAGTTCCCGAAAGAAATTCACGGCCCCGACGAAGCTGCCCTCAGGCTCGAAATCCGGGAGCGGAAGCACGAGGGCGCGTCCGCGAGTGGAATCGACATACGCTGCACGCGCCTGCTGTCCTAGCTTGAGCGCGCCACGAATGGCGAAGAGCACGATGTCCGAGTTCATCTCACGCCATTCCTTGCGGCGCCGGAACGTCCGTTTGCTGAGATATACCGAGTAATCCCGGGTCCCGCAACCGACAATGCTGAACGCTGCTAAGGGTCAGACCCTACAAGGGTCTGACCGGTTCTGACCCTACAAGGGACAGACCCGCATTCGAGCGTTAAGCTCAGCGGCATCGTGATCGTTGCGATGCGAACCATACTCGAGACATTGGCCATTCGACCATGAGTCGTGGACTCTTCATCGGCACGGTGGTGCTGGTTCTCGGATACAGAGTGCTCGTGATGTCGACGCTCGAGCCAACCGATGTGTTCGAGTTATTGCTCAATCTCATGGGCCTCACTTTCCTCGGGGCGGCGATCTACACCTACTGGGTGCAGCGGCTTGCGCACGCGGGCCTGGCAGCAGGTTATCTGGCGATGGGCGCGCTGCACTGGGGCGGTTACTACGTCTTTGGCGGGGGCCAAGTGGCGAGCGTGATCGTCTACCTCGTCTTCTCCGGAGTCATTGCCGAGATGCTGTTTCTGGACTTTGCGCTGATGTTGACGCGTGGGCCGGTCGCGTTGGCGGCTCGGTCAGGTATCTACGTCCTGCCGGGGCTGTGCATCGTATTGGGCATCTGGGCAATCATTGCCCCAGGGATGGTCGACTACTTCCTTGTCGCTCACAGCGTGCAGTCGAACTTGTATGCATTGGCGGCGATCGTCTTTCTGCTCATCGCATGGGGCAGGCCGCATGCTCGCGGACTCGGGCTCGCAGTGCTGGCCGGGGCACTCCCCTACGTCGGTGCCGAGGCGGCGGTGGCACTCGTCGGCCCCATCGATCTACTCGGTCGAGGCATCGAGCCCGTCAATTTGTTCTTTGTCGTGGGTCCACTGGGCTTCGTTCTCGTGCAGATGATGAGCGACGAGACGCGCTAACCGAGGAATTACCGCGAGCGGCTTGACTCTCAAGACGTCCCCGCGTATCTACACTCTTAAGTAGACATACCTAAGCGGAGCCCACCATGGCCGTCAGCGAAGAAGATCGCATCTCCCTCAGCCACGCCGAGAGTTTTCAGGATCACACGAAGCCCCACGAGATCTTCACCCAATTCAGGGCAGAGGAGCCCGTGGCGTGGTGTCCCGAGCCCTGGGGCGGTCCGGGGTTTTGGTCCATCACCAAATACGATGACATCCAGGAAATCTCGAAGCTCCCGAGCATCTTCAGCTCCGATGCCCGGTTCGGCGGGATCACGCTGCCGAGCCAGGAGATGTTTCGCAACCGCGAAGGCGTCGATCCGAAAGCGCGGCGCCAAGGGCCGGCAGAGCTCGCCAAGTTCGAAGGCGGGCGCAGCATGATCATGATGGACCCGCCCGAGCATACGGCGCACCGGCGGATGGTCGCGCCGGGTTTCACGCCGCAGACCCTCGATGCGCTCACGCCGCGCATCCGCGATCGCGCCGTGGCGATTCTGGATTCGATCGGAGAGGCGGGCGAGTGTGAATTCGTGTCGAGTGTCGCCGCCGAGCTTCCCATCCAGATGCTCGCCGAGTTGTTTGGCGTGCCGCAGGAGAATCGGCACAAGCTCTTCGAGTGGTCGAATATGATCATCGGTGGTGAGGATCCGGACATCGCCATCTCGCGCGAGCAGGTGATGGGGGCGTACATGGAACTCGCCGGCTACGCCATGCAGCTCTACGAGGCGCGCAAGGAGAGTCCCGGGGACGATCTCATCACCATGCTGGTGCAGACCGAGGTGAACGGCGAGCCGGTGAGTGTCGCGGACTATCTCTCAGCGTTCATCCTGCTGGTCGTGGCGGGCAACGAGACAACCCGCAACTCAATCTCGGGCGGCACGGTGGCGCTCTCGGAATATCCGGAGGAGCGGCAGAAGCTCATCGACGATCCATCGCTCCTTCAGAATGCGGTGGACGAGATCATCCGCTGGGTGCATCCGGTCATCTATATGCGCCGGACCGCGGTGGAGGACTATGAGATCCGCGGCGTCGAGATCAAGAAGGGCGACAAGCTAGCGCTCTGGTACATGTCCGGAAATCGGGACGAGGACAAGTGGGACGATCCGTTCTCGTTCAACGTCTCGCGCGACGGTCCGCGGCATTTGTCGTTCGGTTATGGCCAGCATCTGTGCATCGGCTGGCGTCTGGCGGAGATGCAGCTTTCGGTGCTGCTCGAAGAGATGCTTGCGCGCTATCCCGACATCGAGGTCGTGAGCGACGTTGCGCGGATGCGCACGAACTTCCTGAACAGCATCAAGCGTGTGCAGGTGCGCTACACGCCGAAAAAAGCGGCTGCATAGACACAGAGAAATCGTGCCAGGCACGATTTCACTTCGTCGTCGCACTATCTGCGCAGAGAGGGAGCGATGCAACTCGAAGGACGCGTAGCCGTCATCACCGGCGGTGCGAGCGGCATTGGCCGCGCTTGCGTGAAGCGTTTCGCGCAGGAGGGCGCCGATGTCGTGGTGGCAGACCTGAATCCGGAGCGTGGTGCAGAGGTCGTCAACGAGGTGAAGTCCTCGACGAATCAGCGCGCGCTTTTCGTGCCGGTTGACGTGACCTCGGAGGACGACATCGAGAGGCTCGCGGATGCCGCGATGAGCGAATTCGGCCGAATCGACTGTGCCGTGGCTGCCGCGGGGGTTTCGAACGCGCACTATGTCAGCGGTGAGCTTCAGCAGAGGGCCGCGGATCCCACCGCGGGATTTCTCGTCAACAAACCCGTTGAAGATTGGAAGCGCGTGCTGGACGTGAATCTCACAGGCGTGATGCTCACCGACCGCGCGTTGGCGCGCAGAATGATCGAGGCGGGCAATGGCGGTTCGATCGTGAACATCGCTTCGGTGGCGGGAAAGCTGCCCCTTGCGGGGGCTGGGGACTATTGCGTTTCCAAGGCGGGGGTCGTCATGCTGACCAAGATGTTGGCGCTCGAGCTTTCGGGACAGGGCATTCGCGTCAATGCCATCGGTCCCGGCTTCATCGAGACGCCGATGACCGCAGGCCTGCGCACGAACCCCGAGGGCGAGCAGCGCGTCATGGCGATGACACCGATGGGACGCATGGGCAAGCCCGAAGAGATCGCCAACACCGCGCTTTTCCTTGCGAGTGACGAGTCTTCTTACTTCACCGGCCAGACGATCTTCCCCGCGGGGGGCATGTTCGTCGGTTAGCGCCGCCGCAGCAAAATAGCGGTCTTGACGCCTGGTCTGACGCCTATTTTGACTCGGGCTTCCGGAAGAAGTCGCTCAGCGCCTCGGACCGTTGCGCTCGAGCCCGGCGCGAAAGCCTTCTCCGTCGTTTTAGCACGGTGCCGATCGGATCCTACCCGTCGCGCGCGAGGATCTTCTCGATCTCCTTGCTGAAGCTTCCACGGCTGACGATCAAGCCGAGGGCCTGCCAGGTAGGTGCGAGCCTCGCGACTCTCACTTTGAACGTGTCCTGAAAGTACTCTTCGTCGATAAAGCCCTGCTGGTACTGGTAGAACATGTTGTCCCAGTGGGCATGTTGGGCTATCTGCCACAGACGAAAACGCCCTAGTTCTTCGGTAGTGAGCTCATCGAGCCCAGAGATGTTTTGGGGATAACCGGTCTCGGTGAGCTTGATGATGATCGGTGCCACATGCTCCGAGTCCGCCGCACGCACCAGCATGTCCTGCAAAGCATCCGCACGAATCTGATAGGTCTGCGCCAATGCCAGTTTCCTGCCTTGATCCATGGAGCGCGTGTTCTGCCGGATCTGGACCGACAGGTAGATCAGCGTTGCGACGACAGCGATGGCGCCAACGAATTCTCCCATCGCGCCGAGTTCCATGAGGTTCACTGAGGCTTCCTCGTGTAGAGAGAAACAGGAACGAGCATCCTAGCCACGGCATCTGCGGCATGCTACTTCGGCGTACTCCTTCGTGGCCGCAGCAATGCGGTCCGCTGTGGCTCAGGCGCGGCGGGTAAGCACTTGAGCTTTGGGTCGTGGCAGTCGCACAATCGGGACACCGAGAAGGTCGGCCCTAGCCAGAAGCCCATTCACGAGGACAACGACCCGTGGGGTATGTCGCCATTATCACGGTCGCGGGCGCTTTCGTAGCGTTCGCATTGATCAGCCGCAAGATCGACGGCTCGATGTTGACCGGGCCGATGCTGTTTGCCGGGTTGGGACTTCTTGTCGGTCCCGCGGCTTTAGGACTCGTGCCACTGCAGGTTTCGAACGATGCCCTGCACATTCTCGCGGAGATCACGCTGGTCCTCGTGCTCTTCTCGGACGCAGCCCATATCGATCTACGTCAGCTGCGTCGGGATCACAATCTGCCGGTGCGGGCGCTGATTCTCGGGATGCCGTTGAGCATTGCGCTAGGGTTTGCCGCCGCCGTCATGATCTTTGCCGACATCACGCTCTGGGAGGCTGCGTTGCTCGCCGCGATCCTTGTACCCACCGACGCCGCCTTGGGCCAGGCGGTGGTCAGCAATCCGCGTGTGCCGGTCCGCATCCGTCAGGCGCTCAACGTCGAGAGCGGGTTGAATGATGGCATCGCGCTGCCAGTGATATTGATCTTCGCGGCGCTCGCGAGTGCTTCGAATCAGAGTGACGATGCGATTCAGTGGATCACTTTTGGGGTCCAGGAGGTGACGCTCGGCCCGCTTGCGGGTGTCGTGACCGGGTATCTCGGCGCCAAGTTCGTCACGCTCTGCAGCCGAAAGTTGTGGATGAACGAACAAGCCGAAGGAATCATCGCACTGGGTCTCGCATTTGGCGCGTTTGGTCTTGCGGAAGCCATCCACGGCAGCGGATTGATCGCCGCGTTTGTCGCCGGACTCACGTTCGGTAACACCATGCGGCTGCAATGCGCGTTTCTCTATGCGTTCGCCGAGACCGAAGGACAGATTCTGGTGATGCTCACATTCCTTGCGTTTGGCAGCGCCATGCTGCCCACCGCCCTTGCGACAGTCACGCCAATGCATTTGCTTTATGCACTGTTGGCGTTGACCTTGGTGCGGATGTTGCCCGTCTCGCTGTCTCTGCTCGGCACGGGGATCAAGCCCGTGACGTCTCTCTTTCTGGGATGGTTCGGGCCCCGCGGCCTTGCCTCGGTACTGTTTGTGCTTTTGGTCGTGGAGGGTGCAGAGCTTGCCCACGGCGACACGATCTTTGCGGCGGTGATCATCACGGTGGCGATGAGCATCGTTCTGCACGGTGTCAGCGCGGGGCCGGGCGCACGATGGTACGGCGCGCGCACAGATGAGATGGGAACTTGCGAGGAGAATCAATTGGTGGCGGAGGAACCCTTCGTCGATGCACAGGCCCGAGATGCGACCGCTTGAACACGGGAAAACGTCATGAAATCAGCGTTCGTTGTGGGCTGCCGGTTGTCGATTTCGATTATCCGAATCCGGATTACAGGTGAATGAGGATCACTGATGGGCGAAACTCTGACGATCACACAGGCCCGCGAGGCCTCGGGACTTCGGCTCATGACGGTCCCTGGCGTTCCAACCCCCTGGTCGGAGGCGGCTAAGGGTTTTCTATATCTGAAAGGCTTGGCGTATCAACCGTTTCTGCAATCGCAGGAGGATGATGCTGGGCTCCTGCGGGAGTGGACGGGCCAGACATCGAAGCCGGTGCTTGCCTTCAATGACGAGCCACCCGCCACGGGATGGAGCGAGATTGTTCACCTCGTGGAGCGCCTTCGACCTGAGCCGCGGCTGATTCCGGAGGAGGCATCCGACAGGACCACGATGTTCGGGCTGTCCCACGAGCTGTGCGGCGAGATGGGATTCGGATGGTCGTTTCGCCTCCTGATGTTCGACGATGCGTTCTCTGACAGTCCAACCAAGCCGCTGCCTCGCCAGGTGGCCGAGAACCTCGCTCCCAAATACCACTGGTCGCCAGGTGCGACGGCGCTCGCCAAGGCGCGTGTCATCGAGATTCTGGAGACGTTCGATCGGCGGCTGGCAGGGCAGCATGCTTTGGGCAGCCGACATCTGGTCGGCGAGACACTCTGCGCAGTGGATGTGTATTGGGCTTGTTTCTGCGCATTGCTGAAGCCGCTCCCCGAGGAACTTTGTGCGACGGTGGAGATCATCCGGCAGTCGTATTGCATCCATGACGACGAGGTGAACGGGGCACTGTCTCAGCGCCTTCTGGATCATCGTGATTTCGTGTACGAGGCGTATCTCGAGCTTCCCGTAAGATGGTGAGTCATTGACGGTCGTTTTGATCCGGTGTTACAAGAGTCTATCGAGGGGGCAGGCTCGCTGCAGTCATGGCCGACATCTTCGTAAGCTATGCAAGCGAGGACAGGGAACGTGTCCGTGGCCTCGTAGAACTGTTCGAGTCCGATGGCTGGTCGGTCTGGTGGGATCGCTCACTGAAACCCGGGGAATCGTGGCCTGACGTCATCGAGCGAGAGCTCGGGCGCGCGAGTTGCGTGGTGGTGGTGTGGTCGCATGCTGCGGTGAATTCCCACTGGGTCCGTCTCGAAGCGCACACCGCGCGGCGGCACGGAACCCTGGTACCCGTCGCGATCGATGACGTCTCGGCGCCCGACGAGTTCACGATTTATCAGACCCTGAATCTCCACGCCTATCCAAGCGACGCCCACGAGCGGGAACTGGTGGAGCTCGGCGCCGCGGTTACCCACGACCTTCGCCGCGCGCGGCGGCGCAAGCTCATGCCGTGGGCGGCATCACTGTTGCTGCTCATCCCGGTGGTTGGCGGGATCTGTTTTGGCACGGATGCGTGCGACGGGTGG
>JAPULC010000290.1 GCA_027295305.1 Gammaproteobacteria bacterium | reverse complement strand
GGATGGCGTGGCAGAATTCGAACGCTCTATGCGTTTGAATTCTGGAGGGAGTGAGCACAGGGATGTGCGACACGACCCAGCAAGGGCGGCGGAGCCGACTTTGCGAGACCGTCTCGAGAGGGTGTTGCAAAACACCCTCTGAACCACGCCATGGATGGCGTGGCAGAATTCGAACGCTCTATGCGTCTATCGTTGGCGCACTATCGTCGAATCCAGGCTAGTATAATTCGCACTATACGATTCCCCGTATATACATTGTGTGACCCCGCCCGGCCGTTGAATTCATGGATTGGCAGAAGAACGTTTCGCTGAGGCACAGAAATACGTTCGGGCTGGACTCCCAAACGCGCTACTTCGCGGTTGCAGATTCCACCGAGGAGTTGCGCAGCCATCTCCGACGCGCGATCGAGGAGGAACGAAAGACCTTTATCCTCGGAGGCGGCAGCAACGTCGTCCTGCCCAGAGACTTCGATGGCGTGACGATTTCACTTGGGATGCGGGGGGTCAAGGTTGACTCTGACCCTGACCGATCACGGCTCCGCGTCGTCGTCCAGAGCGGAGAAAATTGGCACTCGCTCGTTCGACTTTGCATGGGAAAAGGGATTTTCGGACTCGAAAATCTTGCGCTGATACCGGGTAACGTTGGCGCAGCGCCCATTCAGAACATTGGTGCCTACGGGGTGGAGGTCTCGGAATTCGTCGATTTCGTCGAAGCGATGGAAGTGAAAACCGGCCGGGTCGTCAAGCTGACGAACGAGGAGTGCGGCTTCGGCTACCGTGATAGCGTATTCAAGGGCGAGCTTGCAGGAAGCCTGGTGGTCACGGCGGTGGGACTGTCGCTCCACACCCGGCCCCGGCTGGTTCCGGATTATCCGGATTTACGCGCCGAGCTCGAGCGTATGGGCGTCACCAAGCCACTCCCTGCAGATGTGTGCGAGGCGGTCATTCGCGTGCGACGCAGAAAACTGCCGGATCCGCGCTTTGTCGGCAACGCGGGTAGCTTCTTCAAGAATCCCATTGTCTCCGACGATGTGTTGAAGCGCTTGCAGGAACTGCATACGGACGTGCCATGCTTTAAGAGGGCTTCCGAGTGCAAGCTGGCCGCTGCGTGGCTGATTGATCAATGCGGATGGAAGGGAAGGCGTTGCGGGCCCGTTGGAGTGTGGAAACATCACGCCTTGGTCATCGTGAATCATGGACGCGCGACAAGCGACGATGTGTTGAGACTGGCCGCGTCGATCAAAGAGTCGGTGGTTGCACGTTTCGGCATCGAGCTGTCCGTAGAACCCACTATCGTGTGAGCGCTCCGGCGCATGGGTGCGGCGCCAACCCATGGGCTGCCGTTAGAAGTCTAAGGGATGTGAATTTCTGGACATCGGATAACTGGCGCTGCCCGCCGTCACGGGCAGCACCATTCGGCGCTCGACGAATCGATTGTTACTGGCCCGAATCGTCTCCTGCCGCTTGTTGAGCCGCGCCTCGGGGATGCGCGCGTGGGTCATTGGATGCCCGGTCCTGGGCATCAGGCGCAGCGGCTTCTTGTTTCGTCGCTCGCTGCGACGCCTCTTCGTCTTGTGCGGCTTTGGACTCGCTTGTGTCGTCGCGTGGAACGTTCATTTTCTGCAAAGACACCTTCAACGACGCTTCTACCGTTGGCACGTTGTCGGCAGATGCGCGTGAGTCGCCCGCGTCGGTCGCTTGGACACCCTGAGTCGGTGCATCCACCTCGGGTGCATCCACCTCGGGTGCATCCACCTCGGGTGCATCCACCTCGGCCTGCGCGGTCGCCGCAGAGGGTTTGTCGAGCTCCTGATTGCGGCGGGTGGTCTCATCGTTCGATACCACGTCCTCCTTCGCAGTCGCCGCATTGCCGCGCGCGCGTGGATCATTTGATGCGCGTTCGGTGGAGTGAGAGGGGGGACTCTTTTTCGCGTCCTTGGTTGGCTCGATCACGATGGACGAGTCGCTCTGTTGCGCCTGCTGTGCGTCAGCGTCCTGCGGATGACCTGCTGTAACGCCGGAACTCAGTTGAGACCGATCGCGCCGAGGCTTGCGTTTCGATTGGGATATATCTTCCTTGCGCGAAGCCTCATCGGCGGGGGCGGGTGCCCGCTCACGAGTACTCGTATCGGCACGTCGCTGTTCCGTATGCTCGGCCTGCGGCTCGGAGTCGGGCTGCGGACGATCCTCTCGGGGTTGGCTGTCTCCGGCCGGTGAGGTGTCCTGGTCCCTGGACTTATCGTCACGTCTGGCGCGCGCTCTGGAGTCGTGCTGCGGACGATCCTCTCGGGGTTGCCTATCTCCGGCCCGCGAGGTGTCCTGGTCCCGGGACTTATCGTCACGTCTGCCGCGCGCTCTGGAGTCGTGCTGCGGACGATACTCTCGGGGTTGGCTGTCTCCGGCCCGTGAGGTGTCCTGGCCTCGGGGCTTTTCTTCACGTCTCCCACGCTCTCCACGCCGATTTTGATCGTCGCGCCGGCGCCGATTGCCTCTGCGCTGATCACCCTCACTGCGCTCGCGTGAATCTCCTGCGCTTTGGCCACCTCCATCACCTCTGCGCTGTCGCTGCTCGCCATCGTCGCGCCGCGCGTCTGCAGAACCACCCCGGCGTGGTCTCCTACGGCGCGATGGCTCCGGTCTGGGTTTCAGCTGGTCTCGGGCCTGCGCGTCTCGAGCCTGCGACTCTTCTTGAGCCTTCGCGGTGTCCGTTGCGGCCTTCTGGCCGCGCTCACCCCCGGTAATTGCAGTGAACAGCCTCGAGAACAAACGCGGCTTCGCCGAATCTCGTTTCTGCTTTGGAGCGGGGGGCGGTGCGCTGGGGGAGACCGTTTTGACCACCGGCTCCCTGGGGGCGGTGGCTGGGGGCGCTTCCGCCACCAATGCCGCCTCGACCTCAGCACTGATTTCAACGAGTTCATAGCTCGGGACGTCGCCGCCATCATCGTCCCTGAGGCGCTGCATTTCGAAGTGGGGTGTCTCCAGTGCGGGACTCGGGACGATGACGAGATGCGTCTGCGTGCGCTTCTCGATTTCGGCGAGATCGGCACGCTTCTCGTTCAGCAGATAAGCACCGACGGGAATCGGCACGATGGCGCGTACGATCGCGCTGTGCTCCTTCAGACATTCTTCTTCCATCACCCGGATCATGGCGAGCGCGAGAGATTTGACGTTGCGTATGTTGCCTTGACCGTTACAGCGCGGGCACGGGATGGTGGTGAGTTCCTCCAGCGATTGTCGCAGGCGCTGACGTGACATCTCCATCAGCCCGAAGCGCGATATCCGCCCGACCTGCACGCGCGCACGATCCTTCTCCAGCGCCTCGCGCATCCTGTTCTCCACGGTGCGCTGATTTTTGACGCTCGCCATGTCGATGAAATCGATGACGATCAATCCTCCGACATCGCGCAGGCGCAGCTGGCGCGCAATCTCTTCGGCCGCTTCGACGTTGGTCTGCAACGCGGTCTCTTCGATGTCGGCGCCGCGTGTTGCCCGCGCCGAGTTGATGTCGATGGCCACCAGTGCCTCGGTGGGATCAATGACCACGGATCCTCCCGAGGGCAGCGTTACCCCTCTCTGGAAGGCGCTTTCGATCTGGCTCTCGATCTGAAATCGAGTGAACAGCGGCGTGTCTTCGGTGTATTGGCGGATCTTGCCACGATAATGGGGCATGACTTGCTCGATGAACTCCAACGCTTCCGCGTAAGCGCCAGCGGCATCGATCAACACCTCGCCGATATCCGGACGGAGGTAGTCGCGAATGGCCCGCAAGATGAGACTGTTTTCCTGGTACAGAAGCACGGGCGCCTTGTTGTCGCTCGCCGCGGCGTCAATCGCCTCCCAGGCCTGTAGCAGGTAGTCGAGGTCCCATTGGAGTTCCTCTGCATCGCGCCCAACTCCCGCCGTGCGAACGATGACGCCCATTCCCGAGGGAATCTCGAGCGATGAGAGGGCTTCGCGCAGCGCGTCGCGATCTTCGCCCTCGATCCTTCTCGACACTCCGCCCGCTCGCGGGTTGTTGGGCATCAGCACGAGGTAGCGTCCTGCAAGGCTGATGAAGGTGGAGAGTGCCGCACCCTTGGTGCCCCGCTCTTCCTTGTCCACCTGGACGATCAGCTCTTGCCCTTCTTCCATCAGTTCGGCGATGTTGAGTCGCCCGGAGAGATCCCCCGGCTTCTTCTTGAAATACGCGCGTGAAATTTCCTTCAGCGGCAGAAAGCCATGGCGTTCCGCGCCGAAGTCCACGAAGGCGGCTTCGAGGCTGGGTTCGATGCGAGTGATCCTGGCCTTGTAGATGTTGGCCTTGGTCTGCTCGCGGCTGCGGTTCTCGATGTCGAGATCGTAAAGGCGCTGGCCATCCACCAGCGCGACGCGCAACTCCTCGGAGTGAGTTGCGTTGATGAGCATGCGCTTCATTCTGTGTCCCTTACACAGTGACTGTGCGCATACATCAAGGGACTGACATTCGCACCGTGTGTAGCATGCGAATCGATCTTTTCAAAACAACGCTGGACCTGGGTCCAACCCTTTACCTACGGCCTCACGTTATGAAGCGGTCGATTGTGTTCGCCCGCAATTTGAAACCTCTGTGGAACTCATAGCCAGCCAATGGGAGAGGAGGGGTCACAGTGCCGCAGGATGAAGTTGCGACGATGTTGAACTGCGCCACTCCGAAGTGTCGAACTGCATGTGCTCCGGGCTGGGATAGATGTTGCCAGCGTTTGTCTTATCCTTTTGGCTCTTCGGCGCTCGTGCCTGGAGCCTTGACCTGCCCTTGATGACTGCACGGTCATAATTCAAAACGGGCGCCGGCCTGCGGCGCCCACCAAAAAACCTGGGAACCTAGTGTAATCTTGTGTTCCAAGTTTGCCGCCGGGGGTGCAAATGCACGGTGCAATGCACCCCGGACAGGCATGGATGTTAGCAGGCGATCCTAAGTCATTCAATCCCAAGGAAAATCGTGGCGACAAAGGTTGGGGTAACCCATCGTGAAGTGAAACCGGACGACGCGGGCCAGCGGATTGACAATTACCTGCTGCGCGAGCTCAAAGGGGTGCCACGAGCGCGCATCTATTCGATGCTCCGCAAAGGTGAGGTGCGCATCAACGGCTCCCGCGTGAGGCCGACGCGGCGCGTTGCGGCCGGAGACCGTGTGCGTGTTCCTCCCGTGGTGGTCAAGGCGCCGACCGCCGCGCCGTCTGCGGCGCGCTCTGAGCGGCTCCAGTCGCTGAAGAGCCGGATCCTCCATGCGGACACGTCCATTCTCGTGCTGAACAAGCCCGCGGGCTGGGCAGTGCATGGCGGCAGCGGCGTGTCTATCGGAATCATCGAAGCCCTGCGCTTGATCTACCCGGACGAACCACTCGAGCTCGTGCATCGCCTCGACCGGGAGACGTCCGGTTGTCTCGTCATCGCCAGAAAGCGTTCCGCACTTCGCCAGGCGCAGGCTGCGATGCGCGAACGGCGGGTCGGCAAACGCTATCTCGCCATCGTTCACGGCGATTGGCCCGAGAGCGTCGAGGCCGTCGAGTTGCCGCTCCGCAGGGAACAGGATTCGAGCGGCCAGAGGATCGTACGCGTGCACCATGAGGGCAAGCTTGCTCGCACCGAGGTCAGCATCGCGCGCCGTCTGCAAGGCGCGACCTTGCTGGATGCCTATCCCACGACGGGCCGAACCCATCAGATCCGTGTTCATCTCGCGTCACGGGGGTGTCCAATCATTGGCGACACCCGCTATGGCGAGCGCAGCGTCAATCGGCGCTACGCCGAGCTGGGCATCAAGAGGCTATGCCTGCATGCGCTCTCGATTCGTTTGCCATTGGAGGGGTGTACTCTTGACGTCGAGGCGCCGGTGCCCGATCAGTTGCAATCCGCCTGCGAGTTGCTGAGCCCGGATGCGAGAAGCTGAACCCCGATGCCGGATGCCAAACTCCGACTCAGAGCCGAAGGACGTCGAGCCCTTCCGCCGTCAACATGTCCACCAGACGAATCAGCGGCAACCCGACGAGCGCATTCGGATCTTCCCCTTCCTGACGCTCGACCAGCGCAACGCCGAGTCCCTCGGAACGAAAGCTCCCCGTGCAATCGTAGGGACGTTCCCGCCTCAGATAGGTCTCTATCTGCTCGTGGCTGAGGACGCGAAAGTGCACTCGGTAGGGCACGACTGCACTTTGAACGGTGGATGCGCTCGCGTTCAACACGCACAGTCCCGTGAGAAATAGCACCTCACGTCCACTGGCTCCTTCGAGCTGTTGAACGGCACGCGTGTGAGTCCCGGGTTTGCCGAGAATCGAATCCCCCAGCACACAGACCTGATCCGAGGCGATGATGAGGCTCTGCGGATACAGCGTTGCGGCCGCGCGGGCCTTTGCGATCGCGAGACGTTCCACCAGCGCTTCAGCCGATTCCCCGGAAATGGGGGTCTCATCCACGGACGGATCGTGCTGCACGAAGCTCACTCCCAGGCGCTCCAGAAGTTTCCGGCGATAGGGCGAGGACGAGGCGAGAATCAGTTCCACGAGCGCTTCTCCGGTTGACCCTGGTTGGACGCGGCTATTGTCCATGCCGGCCGCGAATGAATGGAAGCAGCGCGTCACCACTGCGCAGCGGCGTTCGGCAAGCCGCAGCCTGGGATTGCGCAGCGAGTGAGCAGAGGGAAGTGCGATACGACCCAGCAAGGACGGGCGTACGCCGAGCTTTGGTCGACGCGCCGGCATTGCGACAACCTCTGCATGCATGCTTTGACAGCCCCGAGGCTCGCTCCTATGATTGCGCGCGCTATGTCGACCGGGTACCTGGGAGAGTACGTCGAGCCCCACGAACTCGGGGCACGATCGGAGGCCCTGGGCGGTTGGATCCCACTCGCCGAGTTCTCACGTCTGACCACGCTCCTGGACCGGGATACGGGTGAGGTGCAGATCGCGCTTCAGTTCACCCGGGATGACGAAGGGCGTCCCATCGTGCGTGGAAGCGCAATGGCGCAAGCGTGCGTCACCTGTCAACGATGCCTCGAGTCGGTGGAGTTGGAGCTGGTGGCGAGAATAAACATGGTGCTCGTGAAGTCCGATGCCGAAGCGCAGGAAATGTTGCCGCGATACGATACCGTGGTGCTCGCCGCTGGAAAGGTGGCATTGGTGACCTTGCTGGAGGACGACCTGATCCTCAGTCTGCCGCATGACGCCTGCCCGGATAGTGGTCAGGACTGTCCGCAGCAACCCGTTTTGGAATATCCGAATCACGAGAATGCTCGCGCTCAGAATCCGTTCGATGTATTGGCAAAGCTCAAGGACCAAAAGTGAGTGTCGCACCTGATGCGAGTAGTCTCACATCACCATCGTTGAAGGAGTAATCCAGGCATGGCCGTCCAGCAGAACAAAGTGACCCGCTCCAGGCGAGGACAGCGCCGCTCGCATGACAGCTTGGATTCACCGACGCTGTCGATTGATGCGACCACGGGTGAGACACATCGGCGGCATCACGTGACGGCAGATGGCTTCTACAGAGGCCGAAAAGTATTGCATCGCACGGACTGAGCAATCGGTCCCCGTCGACTTTCAGAACCCGGTCGGATGCTACTGATAACGCATCCGGCCAGCTCGCGGATGGACCCGCGCGACAGAGAAGCGCCGTTGGCGGCGTTTTTCAGCAAACTATCAGGAAACCCCGCGCCGTGACACATGTTGCCGTCGATGTGATGGGCGGTGATCGAGGTCCCCAGGCGACCGTGCCGGCCGCATTGGCGTGCCTCGCGAACGATCCAAACCTCGAGTTGACGCTAGTAGGGAATGCCGACGAGATGGGTTCGATTTCCGAGCGTCCGCGTCTTCGAGTGGTGCATGCACGGGAGTCGGTGTCGATGGGGGAATCACCCGTCGAGGCGTTGCGTCACAAGAAGGGCTCCTCGATGCACGTGATGTTGAAGCTCTTGCGTGACGGAGGTGCAAGGGCAGCGGTGAGCGCCGGCAATACAGGTGCGCTCGTTGCAATCAGTCGCCACTACGTCAAGACCCTCGACGGCGTGAGCCGTCCCGCGATCGTCAAGGCGTTGCCCACCATGCGTGGCCACTCATACCTGCTCGACGTGGGCGCCAACATCGAATCCAATGCACAGCAGTTGGTGCAATTTGCGGTCATGGGCTCGGCCCTTTGTCACATTGTCGATCAAGTGAGCGCGCCGCGCGTGGCGTTGCTCAACATCGGCGAGGAAGAAATCAAGGGCGGGGAGCGCATGCGCGCGGCCGCGGATCGGCTGCGTGCCACCGAAGAGGTCAACTTCGTCGGCTTCATCGAGGCCGATGGAATCTATCGCGGCGATGTGGAAGTGGTGGTAACCGACGGCTTTGTCGGCAACATTGCACTGAAAGCGAGTGAAGGTGCGGCCATGATGGCGGGGTACATTCTCCGCGAGGAAGTGTATGCCACGCCTTTTCGAAGGTTCCTGGGATTTTGCGCCCGGCCGATTCTCGGTTCCGTCGCTGCGCGAGTGAACCCGGAGCGCTACAACGGTGCAAGTCTCATTGGCCTTCGATCGACGGTGATCAAGAGTCACGGCAGCGCCAGCGAGGTGGCGTTTGCACACGCGATCACACAGGCGGTCGGCGAAGCTCGCCAGGATCTGCCG
>JAPULC010000029.1 GCA_027295305.1 Gammaproteobacteria bacterium | reverse complement strand
TCGAGGGTCATCATGATCATCGCCAGATTGGCGGCGAGCCGGTGGCGTGTGAAAACGTCAATTGGTCCAGTCATCGTCTGATACGAACCTTCCCCTTTGGGGCACTCTATTCAGGAAGCGTGCCAGACCGGGGTTCGGCTGGGACGATTCGGCCTGCGGGGGTGCGGTGCAGATGCTTCGGCTGATCCATATCATTGATTAGCAGGAAGATTTTGTTGCTAATTCGGAGGATCAGGGGCTTGAAGGATGCCTTGGTGGAGGCGTGGACGGGCCGTCGGGTACCGCTAGGATGGGCTCTTTCTGGCGGACCATGTGCGAAACCGAGGACCAACTGTTGGTGGATCTCGCCACGATGTCGAATGGATGCCAGTGGTGCCAGGCACCGGCCTTCCATTCCCCGAGGGCGACATGCTAGCGCTGCAGACGGGACGCGTGCTGTGGAAGATCAACTGGTTTGGACGGTTTGCGTAAGATCGGTTCGCGCGGGCGGCCGCCTTCCATGATGGCGTGTTGCGTCGCGCGTTGGCCAGCGGATGGCTAGTTGGTCCATTGACAGCTGCGTGAGCCCCGGGAAGTGGCAACGGTCTAAGACTGTTGAAGTCGCCGTTGCTCCCACGCATCGATCTTCGTGACGAACGAAGCCGGGCAAAGGTGCTCTTCGCTCGGTTTGCCGAGCACGCGTCCGATCGCTTCCGGAATGGAGCGCATCTCGCAGCCGGGTGTAGCGATGAACGCCGCCAGCACGAAAGCAATGCCGAGGTGAGCGTAAAAATACCCGAGCCACAATGTCAAAGGCACGCCGAAGATTGGACTGTCGAAACTGCCTGACACCAGGAACGCAATGCCCGCCGACAATCCCAATGCGGCTAGAGAGGCGATCAGCGGCCGACGCCCCCAGCTCTTCGAAAAACCGATGTTCACCACGTAGTTGAAGACGAAGAGCGGAAGGGCGATAAGCACAACGAGGCTATCCAGCGAGGAGAAGGGTTGTGTGACGATCGCTTCGGCAGAGAGAACGACGTTCCACAGCGCGAAGAGACACAGGGCTCCCAACCCGAAGCGAAGGAGCCGTCCCACGGGTCCCGGGCGCGTAAGCGTTCCCGGGCCGACGAGTTCGAGAGGATCGGATTGATTCATCGTGAATGCTTCCTTCTAGCATTTGCCATCTTGTTGGACTGGCGGACAGGCCACGTCACCGTAGGAGCAGAGTCGCATGACGCTGGATTGGTTCCACCATATCGCGCAGAGTAATATCTGTAGCTACTACAGATTCAAGAGGTATTTCCCATGTCGGGCGATCGCCTGTCGATAGGGAAAGTTGCGGCCCGGACGGGCTGCAACATCGAGACCATCCGCTTCTACGAAAAGGAAGGTCTGCTGCCGCCGCCGGGACGCACGGAAGGCGGACACCGTCTGTACACCACGGAAATGGTGGGGCGCCTGGTCTTCGTCCGTCGCTGCAGAGAGCTTGGGTTCTCGATGGCGGAGATAGGCCAGCTGCTGTCCCTCGTCGATGGCGATCAGGTCTCTTGCGAACGGGTGAAGGACATTGCCGATCTGCATCTGGTCGACATTCGTTCGAAGATCGCCGATCTGAGAAAGATGGAGAGAACCCTCAGGGATCTTTCCAGCCAATGCTCGGGGGACGATGTCCCGCAGTGCCCGATCATCGAGGTACTTCAGCAAACACGCAGGCAGTTGTGATGCGCGCAGTGCTAGTCGAGATCGGGTGTCCTGGATTGGCCGCGCCCGGCGGTATAATCTCGCGTCTCTACCCGCTGCAAAAGGAAGACCCCAATGGCCTCCAACCCTCCTGAAAACATGCCGAGAGTGACGCCCTATCTCCTGTATGAGGACCTCGCCGGTACCATCGACTGGCTGAAGAATGCTTTCGGGCTCACGGAACGGATGCGGATTCCTGGCCCCGACGGAACGGCCAACCACGCCGAGATGGCACTCGCGGACGGCGTGATCATGATGGGACAGCCCGGGGGCGACTATCAGAACCCCACGCACAGCGGGCACGTCAGCAACCAGGTCTACGTCTATGTCGACGACGCTGACGCACACTACGCGACCGCGAAGGCCGCGGGCGCCACAATCCTCGAGGAGCCGAACGACACATTCTATGGCGATCGACGTTACGGGGCCGCCGACTGTGAAGGCCACCACTGGTATTTCGGAACCCACGTGCGCGACGTCCCCCCAGAGGAAATGCATCCCTGAGGCGGCGCGCAGCGACCTCGAGCAATCAAAGGTGCGATGACGGACAACTACCATATCGACGGTGAGCGGCGGGCCTTTGAGCTCGGCAACCGGGGCCCCATCGAGTTCAACGTCGACGGCACCCTGCGCCAGGACATTGTCGACGCATACTGGCGCACCGGCTTCTACGTGTTCGAAGGTGTGGTGGCCGGCGACGAGCTCGATGAGCTGATCACGGAATTCGAACGCGCGCTGGAGCGTGCACCGAGCTCGAGCGATTCCTCGACCGACGCGAAGGGCAGGCCGGCGCTTGGCGCCGAATTCGAACGGCCGAGCTTTCGATTCGCCAAACCCCTGAGTGACCCGCATGGGGGCACACCAAGCACTCATGGCCGCTACCCGGCCAAGATGTCGGAACCCGAGCCGCCCCCGGATGCGCCCGCGGAAGTGATCCACCAGATGTCGGGGATCCTGCATCTCGGGGACTCCTTCTTGCGCCTTTATGGCCATCCGCAGCTGCTTGCGATCGCAGAACAGATCAACGGACCCGACTTCACACCGTTTACCGATACCATCTGGGTGAAAGAGGCGGGGTTGGGTGCATCCGTGGCCTGGCACCAGGACGGCACCACCCACTGGGACAATCCCGACCTTGACCCGGGCACCCACGGCTTCAATTTCATGATGCAGCTCTACGGGAGTAATGCCTGCAACGCGCTGTGGGTCGTCCCGGGAACACACAGGGTGGGCAAGATCGACATCAAGGCGAGAGTCGAAGCCAATGACGGCTCCGATCGCCTGCCCGATGCGGTACCGATGCTGTGCTGCCCGGGAGATGTGGCGATCTGCAGCCGCCAGGTGCTGCATGGTTCCTTTGCCAACACGTCACCGGCCATGCGTGCGACGTTCGTGTTCGGGTTTCACCGCCGCGCCTCCATTCTGGGGGTATCGGCATGGGGTAAGGAGCCGTACGACGAGGCGCGCATTCACGCCCGCTCGCGTGTGATTGCTCTCGCCGTCGATGCCCGCCAGCAACGTTTTCCCGACGAGCCCCACTACATTTACCAACCCCTCGCGGACGAGGTAGAAGACAATCGTTGGAGCGACGACACGCGCGAACATGTGCTCAAGAACTACAACCTGAACGATCTGGGGATCTGACTCTCACTCTGCGCGGCAACATCTCTCGTAGGAGCGGCTTCTAGCCGCGATTCTACCGGCCTCGCGAGATTCACCAATCACAGCTAGGCGCTGAAGCCGCCTATACGGGCGGACTCGACATCTGTGCTTTGCTTGATCTGTAGACCACGAACAGCTGTGAACCAACAACCGCCAACGCGGCGACCAATACATTGACCCGGATGCTGAGAGTCAGGCCTTCCCGCCACGTTCCGTGATCAACTGCATCACCGTTTTGCTCACCCAAGTCTGATCGTGAAACCGCTGGCCCCATGCCAACGGCGTCACGCCAACGTATTCGTGCATCGACTCGTCCTCGACGAAGCGCAGCTCTTTGCGTAGCGATGCGCGCGCGTTCGGATCGGCTCCATGGTCCAGCAACAGACGCGCAAAAGCGTCGTCCTTTCGCAGGCTCGTGCGATAGGGTTGCGAGACCACACACGCGAACAGTGCGGTGTGTCCGCCGAAGCCATCGCCATCGACCGCTGCCGGCGCGTCGGCGTGTGCGCCGCGTTCCAATAGCCAGCGCGCGATTTCGATTTCGTCGTAATCGACGCAGAGGTGCAGCAGCGTTCCGCCCGCAAGGGGCGTTCCATGCAGCGCCAACGAATGGTCGGCGTGACAGCGAAGCTCCGGCGGATAGATCTCCTCGTGCGAGAAGGTTCGTCCGAGCAGATCGGGGTCGCGACCCAGATGCGCGTCGAGTAGATCGATGCGGCCGCGATGCACCGCCATCGGCGGCGTGTCCGGTAGGTCAATGCCATGTTCCGCGAACAGCTCGAGACACTGATGCTTCCCTTGCGGATTGCGGCTATAGGTCTGGAGAACCATGGCGACGGGGGCGAGCCGCTCTCCGTGTTCGTCGCTGATCGTCGCGCCGAGCTCCAGTAAGAACGCGAGACCCGAGCCGCTCTGAGTTTCGGCGGGACCCATCGTGCAATCGACGGCGGGACGGGCGCCCATCGCGTGCAACTGACGGGCGGTGTCGAGACGACCTTGGAGGCACGCGCGATCGAACGCGAACTGCAAGTCCTGCGCACCGAGATCGCTGAGCATCGCGACGATACGGTTGCGGCCGAGGTTCGCTGCATATGACATCGGCGGCCCCCAGTTGCTATCCACGCCGCCTGCGTTTTCGTGAAGTAGTCGTGGATGCTTCAGCACGAGGTCACGGACGGACTCCGCATCATCCTGCGAGATCGCGGCGATCAGCCGACAGGCGATCACCAGGCGGCTCCAGCTCGACAGACCGTAGCTGCGCGCAAGTGCGAGTTGGATATCGGCGAGCTTCGCGGCGTTCGGTTCTACGGGGCGTGGGTGGTGCTGCTGCAGCTCTGCAAGGGCGGACGGGTCACCTCGACGGATGTCCCGCAGCAGGTCCTTAGCTTGTTGCTTGAGCTGATCGAG
>JAPULC010000289.1 GCA_027295305.1 Gammaproteobacteria bacterium | reverse complement strand
GAGCTGATGCTCGAGAACGGCCTGCTCGCCCATCGGGGAGTCGCCCGAGTCTCGTGGCCGGGATGGGAGCGTCGCACGGCGGGTTCCGTTGAGGCACGCTTCGACGTGAGTGCCTTCTACTCGAGCATCGATTCGGTGAGTGGCGACATCTGGGTCTCACTCGACGGCGTCGATCAGTTGCATCTGCCGCTCGAGGGCCAAGAGGTGGAGCTCGACATCTCCATGGGTTCGTCGGCCTTGTGGCTGACCCTCGATCGCGGCGAGCTCGTGGATATTGCGACATCCGCCGACATCCCGCGCTTGCTCGTCATCTCGGGGAAACGTCGCATCGTGCTCGACGATGTCCTTCTCTCGGCAAGGCTTCGCGCCGATGGCCATGACGTCTATCAGGGCCGGCTCGACTTTCTGGCGTTTCGCCTTGGCGATGCAAAGTATTCCTTGGAAGAGCTTTCTCTGCGGTGGGATCGTGACGCGCTGGAGATTCTCCTCGAGTTGCCACAGCTCGACCTTGGGTCAACGCGTGACCTATTACTTGCGACCGGGCTGCTGGATGAGGTGACCGCCCGCATGGTCAGAGGAACGGCGTTGGGCGGCGTGTTGGATGACGTCAGGGCCCAGCTCACGCTCGACGATGAACGTGGAATCGGCTTGGCTTTTCGTGCGAGGGCGCAGGACATTCAGACCCTCGACTACCGAGGCACACCGGAGATCAAAGGCCTTGACGGCGAGCTTCTGCTGTTCGAGTCGGGAGGCCGTTTCGCGATCGACACGAGTCCGTTCGAAGTGGACTTCCCCGATACCTTCTTTTCGGGGTGGCACGTCGATGAGGCCCATGGGGATTTGCATCTGCAGTTCCGTGACCAAACCCTTGGCCTCGCAAGCGAGAACCTGGTGCTGGAGACCGAGCTTGGCCGCATCAGCGGGAGCTTCGGACTCTATCGTCCCCTGGATCCGTTCGAGCAGACGTTTACAGTGCTGGCCGCAGTGGAACGGGCCGACCTTTCTCGAATCAATGACTATCTGCCCGTTGAGCTCGATCCCGCGCTCATCACGTGGGTGAACGAGGGACTGAAGAAGGGACGCATGCCGTGGGGTGCTGTCGCTTATCAGGGCCACGTCAAAAGGCTGCCAGATCGCAAGATGAATCAGTTGGAGGTGGTGGGACAGGTGGAGGACGCGGTGCTGCGCTATCACCCCGATTGGCCTGCCGCTGAAGACATCTCTGCGCTCCTGCTCATCTCGGGGGATTGGGTAAAGGCCGGTGTGTCCCATGCGTCGATGGGCGACAGCGTTCTTCGGCACGCCCTCGTCAGCGTTCCACGCGACGGCACTGACGTGCACTTCAAGGGCACCGCGCGCTCCGATGGCGCAGAGGCGTTGCACTTCTTGCGCACCACGCCGATTGCCGAGATGGTGAGGTTCGTGGGGCCGGATTGGCGCATCGAAGGTCCATTGGAGGTAGATTTCGACATTCGGGTGCCGTTGAAGGAACAAGGCGAGCCCGAGGTGATGCTCGACGTGCTGGCGAATGGCGTATCGGTAGAGGTGCCGGAGCTTCGAGTGCGCATCTCGGACATTTCGGGCCAACTGCACTACCGCCATCCGATGGACATCTCGGGCGAGCATGTGGTGGCGCGATTTCTCGATGGTGAGGTCATCGTTGATATCGCGAGCGAGGTCGATCCGACCTTCGGGCTCTTGATGGGCATGGAGTTCCAGGTGCAGGGTGAACTGCCGGTGGAGAAGGCAGGCGAATGGCTCGACCAGCCGATGCTCGACGTGATGCGCGGCCGACTGGCGTTCGAAGGTGCGCTTCGCTTCGATCTGAGCGATGGTGAGCAAGCGGCGCTCGAGCTCCACAGCGATCTGCTGGGTGTCGAAGTGAACATGCCGGCACCCCTTGGCAAGCGGGCGGGCGAGCGGCGACCGCTCCATCTCGCCTTGGCGCTCGGCGGAGACACCGAGCACCTGGAGCTCATCTACGGACCCGATGTGCGATCGCGCTTCATGCTGGAGGATGGTCGAGTGCTGAGTGGCACGGTGGGAATATCAGGCCCGATGCCGGCCTCCAAGGACGGCACGCTTCAGGTCGCAGGGAGTGTCCACAGATTGTCGGTGGAGGATTGGTTCGTCTTTCTCGAAGGGCGCGAGGATGCAGGGCGCCTACCCGATATCACAGTGGACGAGCTTCAGGTGGATCGGCTGACTTACGGCGACTTCCACTTTGACGACGTCACTCTGATTCTTGGTCATGCCGGTGATCTCACCTGGGTCGAGCTCATCAATCCGCAGATCGAAGGCAGCATCGCATTTCCCGCCGGCGATGCCCTGCCCTACCTGAATCTCGATTTCCTGCATTTGAGCGGTACGGGTCCGGTGGGGGATGATCCGTGGGCTGGGTGGAATCCGACCGACTTGCCGGATTTCGAGTGCAATATCAATGAGATAACCATCGATGGGCTGCCCTGGGGAAGCTGGGCGTTCAGGCTCAACCACATCCCGGGCGGAGTCAGCATTCGGGATCTCAAGGCACAGCTGCGAGGCGTGACCATTGCCGGTGTGCCCCGCGATGGGGGCCCCGACAATCCGGGCGCGCAAGTGATCTGGCGGTTGACGCCGGAGGGTTCGGCGACGGAGTTCGAGGGTCGGCTCGAAGGCGAGGATCTGGGCGACATTCTCCAGGCGTTCGACTACGCGCCGAGCGTGGAGAGCAAATCCGTGTGGGCGGATGCTTCGATCTACTGGGATGGTTCCCCCGCCGCGTTCAGCCTCGTGCGCCTCGGGGGGGCGATGCATGTGAACGTTCGAAACGGGCGCATCGTAGAGGTGGATACCGGAACGACGGCGTTGAGGGTGATGGGGATCTTCGACTTCGCCTCCATTGCCCGGCGCGCGCGTTTCGATTTCTCTGACGTGTTCGGCAAGGGGCTCGCCTTCAATAGGATCCAGGGAGAGCTCAACTTCGATAAGGGCCGAGTGATTTTGCAATCTCCTCTCGAGATCAAGGGACCCGGGAGCTCCATTCGCGTCGTGGGCACCGTGGACCTGGAGACCGGTGCGCTCGACAACCAGATGATCGTGACGCTCC
This sequence comes from Gammaproteobacteria bacterium, assembly GCA_027295305.1. Taxonomy (GTDB): domain Bacteria; phylum Pseudomonadota; class Gammaproteobacteria; order Pseudomonadales; family Azotimanducaceae; genus JAPULC01. The sequence goes on along the minus strand of JAPULC010000289.1, from coordinate 19,578 downwards.
CCGTTGGACGAACGCTTCCCTGGTATGCGGCCTACGCGGTGCTCGCGGCAAACCCACTCGCCGGTGCCGGTGTGATCGTGGCGCAGAGGATACTGAAGAATCAGCTCGAGCAACTGGCAAGCGCCAAATACACCGTGACCGGGACTTTGGAGGAGCCGGAGCTCAGCTTCGTAGAGATGTTCAATACCGAGATGGATGCCCCAGACGAAGCGCGTGGCGGTGGAACACCCGAGAGCGCCTTGGGAGAAGGCGTTGAACCGTCGCCCGCAAGGGCGGGGGAGTCATCGGTCTCCGGAGAAGCGCATGATACTAACGATAATACTGAGGCGATTGAGCGATGACGGATCATCTCCAGGCTGCAAAGGAGAAGTTGCTGGCACCGGCGGGCATCAGCGAAAGTGATCTCGAGAAGCTGCTGGCCGCCATGTTGGGGAATACCCTCGACATGGCCGAGTTCTACTTTCAGGCGCGTTGCTCGGAGTCGTGGGTGCTCGAGGACGGCATCGTCAAGGAAGGCAGCTTCAACCTCGACCGCGGGGTCGGCGTGCGCGGCGTGTCCGGTGAGAAGACGGGATTCGCGTATTCCGACGAGATCGTGCTGCCGGCCCTCGAACGTGCATCGCGGGCGGCACGCAGCATTGCTCGCTCGGGAAGCTCGGCTGCCGTGCAAGCCTGGAAGCGTGAGCCGGCTGAGGAGCGATACGCTTCCGCAGATCCCATCCCGACACTTTCGGAGGAGGAGAAAGTCCAGTTGCTGCGGCAGGTGGATGCGTATGCGCGCCAAGCCGATCCCCGCATAGAGAAAGTCACCGTGAGCCTGTCGGCGGCTCACGACACGGTGCTGGTGGTCGCCTCGGATGGAACTCTCGTCGCCGATCAACGGCCGATGGTGCGTCTGAATGTGAGTGTGATTGCGCAGCACAACGGTCGCCGCGAACGCGGGACGTCGGGGGGAGGTGGCCGCTACGACTTCAAGACACTGATCGCAGGCGATCGCGCTCTCGAGTTCGCGAAGGAGGCGGTGCGCATCGCGCTCGTCAATCTAGAGGCGGTGGATGCGCCGGCAGGGGCGATGCCTGTCGTCCTCGGGCCAGGCTGGCCTGGCGTGCTTTTGCACGAAGCCGTCGGACATGGCCTCGAGGGGGATTTCAATCGAAAGGGCAGCTCCACGTTCTCCGGACGCATGGGCGAGAAGGTGGCTTCATCCGCGTGCACGGTAGTGGATGACGGTACGCTCGCGGATCGGCGTGGTTCACTCACAGTGGACGACGAAGGCACGCCGACGCAGCAGACCGTATTGATCGAGAAGGGCATTCTCAGGGGCTACATGCAGGACAAGATGAATGCGCGGCTGATGGGAATGGCGGCGACAGGCAACGGGCGGCGACAGTCCTATTCACATCTGCCGATGCCCCGCATGACCAACACCTACATGCTGGCCGGCGAATACGCACCCGAGGAGATCATTGCGAGTGTCGACAAGGGCGTCTATGCGGTGAATTTCGGCGGCGGCCAGGTGGACATCGTCTCCGGCAAGTTCGTGTTCTCCACTACGGAGGCTTATCTCATCGAGAACGGCAAGGTTACGGCGCCGCTGCGAGGCGCCACCCTCATCGGGAGCGGCCCGGAAGTCATGAATCGCGTCTCCATGGCCGGCAACGATCTGGAGTTCGATGCCGGTGTCGGCGTATGCGGCAAGGAGGGCCAGTCGGTCCCCGTCGGTGTGGGCCAACCGACATTGCGAATCGACGAAGTCACGGTCGGCGGCACGCAGAGTTAATAGGGGTCCTCAATGGGCTGCTTCTCAACCCGAGCCTTTATCCCCCACCCCCACCAGAAACCTTCGCAAAGCCCTCCTCGCGCGCTCGTTCTCCGGCTCCTTGACGAAGTGGCGCACGAGGGACCTCAGCGCCTGACGATTTACCTCGGGGAATGCTTCCACCAGCTCTGTGAGCGCCGCGTCACCTTCTTCGGTCAGACGTGCCTGCCATTGTTCCACCCATCGATCGCGCTGCTTCTGCTCCAGGCTGCCGCCTTTGAGTGCTGCCAGAGCCGCCGTGACAGCATCGGCATCGGTATCACGCATCAAGCGACCGATGAACCGGAGTTGGCGTCGCTGAGCAAGGCGCTTGGTAAGCGTGCGATACGCCTCCACCGCCTCTCGAAGCACCGGATCCAGCGGTAGACGTTCGAGATTGGCCCGAGATTGACGGGTGAGCTCTTCACCGAGGGCCTGAAGCGCGACAGCCTCGCGTTTGCGGCTGGATTTGCTCGGCTTTTCTTCGTTCAAGTTTGCAGCATCGGCTGAGTTCCTCCAGAGTTTATCCTGACTGATGTGGGAGATGGTCGATGTCAGATATTTCGGATTCGGATGTGGGCGCGCTCGAGGATGTGAGGCGTGAGCAACCTCGGCTCGAGGCGCTGGTTCGGCGCATTCTCGAGGAGGCCGACTCCAGCGGCGCAACGGCGGCGGAGGTCGGAGTGAGTCACGACACGGGCCTCTCGGTGAGCGTGCGCAAAGGCGAGATCGAGACCGTGGAGTTCAACCGCGACCGGGGCTTCGGGATCACGGTCTACTTCGGCCAACGCAGAGGCTCCGCCAGCACCTCGGACAGTGGCGACAAAGCCATCAGAGATACGGTGCGGGCGGCGTGTAACATCGCGCGCTTTACCGAGGAGGATGCTTTCAGTGGTCTCGCTGAAGCGGAGCTCATGCCGGATCCGGCGTCTGCCCCCGAGCTCGATCTCTACCATCCCTGGGACATCGCGGTGGAGGAAGCCGAGAGCCTCGCGCTCGAGTGTGAGGCGCGGGCGCTTGGCTTCGATGAGCGCATCGGAAACTCGGAGGGTGCGAATGCGGGCACGAGCCAGGGCTGTCGCGTCTATGGCAACAGTCACGGGTTCATCGGCGGTTACTGCAGCACGCGCCACGGCCTCAACTGTGCCGTGATCGCATCGGAAGGCGACGACATGCAGCGTGACCACTGGTACACGGTGGCGCGTGACGCCGGTAAGCTCGAGTCGGCTGCCGCTGTCGGCGACAAGGCCGGAGAGAGAGCCGTGGCGCGCCTCGGTGCGCGGCCCATTGATACCCGTCAGGCGCCGGTCGTCTACGTGGCCGAGATTGCCGGCGGAGTCCTCGGTCATTTCATTGCCGCTGTGAGCGGCGGCGCCCTTTACCGCAAAGCGAGCTTCCTGCTGGATGCTCTCGGCAAGCAGATCTTTCCAACGCACATCACCATCGACGAGCGCCCGCTGCTCCCGGGGGCGATGGCAAGCGCCTGGTTCGACGGCGACGGTGTCGCCACTCGTCCCAAGGCATTCGTGCGCGATGGCGTGCTCGAGAGCTATTCGCTCGGCACTTATTCGGCACGTCAGCTCGGCATGGAGACCACCGGAAATGCCGGCGGCGTGCACAACCTGTTCATCAGCACCGGGGGGAAGTCACGGACAGAGCTGCTGCGCGCCATGGATACAGGCTTCCTCGTCACCGAGCTCATGGGAATGGGAGTGAACATGGTTACAGGCGATTACTCGCGCGGCGCTGCCGGATTCTGGATCGAGAACGGGGAGATTCAGTACCCGGTTCAGGGTGTGACCATCGCCGGCAACCTGGCCGAGATGTTCAAGGGTATCGTGGAAATCGGTGCCGATGTCGACACGCGCGGCAACGTCCAGACCGGCTCGATTCTCATCGAAGAGATGACGATTGCGGGAAATTAGAGGGGGCGGCAACCCGCCCCTCTAATTTCCCAGCCCGCCTGCAACTTTCTCCGCCCCGACGGGCACGCTGATGTGAAAAAGTTGTAGACGGGCCACGTCTTTTACCCATAAACGAGCGTGGCCAGCCCCAGAAACGACATGAATCCCGTCACGTCGGTGATGGTGGTCACCACGACCCCTCCCGCGATGGCGGCATCGATCTTCATCGTCTGCAGAATCTGCGGTACCAGCGCACCGGCAAGGGCGGCTACCACCATGTTGATCACCATCGCTGCCGCGATGATGGCGCCGAGGGTGAGGTCCTGAAATGCGAATGCGGCGGCGGCGGCAACCACACCCGCCCACAGAAGTCCGTTCAATATGCCCACCAGAAGCTCACGGTTGACGAGCCACCACAGGTTGGCCGGGCCCACATGTCCAAGGGCTGCCCCGCGTACGACGAGGGTGAGGGTCTGGATCCCAGCGACACCGCCCATGCTTGCGACGATCGGCATCAGCACTGCGAGGGTCACGACCTTGGCGATGGTTTCTTCGAATAGATTGATGACGAATGCGGCGAGAAATGCAGTCAGCAGGTTGATCCCGAGCCAGACTGCACGTCGTCGTGTAGAGCGCATGATGGGTGCAAAGATGTCCTGGTCGGGCTCGAGGCCCGCGGCGCCCATCACGCTCTCGTCGGCGTCCTCGATGATGACGTCCACGACGTCATCGATCGTGATTCGTCCGAGGAACTTTCGGTTTTCGCTCACCACAGGTGCCGACACGAGATCTTCCTCTGCAAATCGTCGAGCGACGTCGCGGTCAGGGGTGTCTGCGAGGATCGGTTCCATCGACGTGTCCATGACCTCGCGGACGGTTACGCTCGGGTCGGTGGTGAGCAGGCGCGATATTGGCAGCAAGCCCGCATATTCATCGGCGGAGTTGACCACGATGAGACTATCGGTGGCGTTGGGCAGGCGTTCGTGACGCCTGAGATAACGCAGAACGAGCTCGAGACTGTGGCGCGCCCGTACCGTGATGGCATCGGTATTCATGATGCCGCCTGCGCTGTCCTCGGGAAACGACAGCACGGTCTCCAGGCGCTCGCGGTCGCGCGTATCCATGGCGGCGAGCACGCGCTGCGCGATGGCATCGGGGAGCTGCTGAAGCAGATCGGCAAAGTCGTCGGTGTCGAACGCGTCCTGCGCTTTGACGAGATCCTCGAGCTCCATCTCCTGCAGAAACTCCGCCCGTACGTCGTCGCCCAAATGCTGCAGGACTTCGTTTGCTCGCGCTTCCTCCCCAATCAACTCCCACATCACGTCGCGAAGGCGCGGCGGCGATCCCTCTACGAGATGGGCGAGGTCCTGCGGCGCGAGCACGTCGATGTTGTGACGCATCTCGGCAAGGGTGCCCTCGTCGAAGGCGCGCATCATTTCCTGGAGCCGGTTCTGAATCTCGATGCGATCGCTCATCGCGACGGTGCCTTCGGTCGGGCGGTGGCCAGGACGGCCGTACGGTTGCGCGCGGAGATTAGCTGGAACCTTTCTACCGTGCCAATCCGCAACAAAGCAACGCGAAGCGGGACGACATCCCGGACTCGAGGTCCGGGATGTCGTCCTCCCATCTACATGAACGAGATCGGTTGGGAGAGTGGGCGCTAGCACGAGAGGCCTCCCGCACCCACTCGCGCGATGTCGCGGCGCCTATTCTTCTTCCTCGAACCGACTCTCGATCAGCGCCGTCAGCGCCTCGGTCGCTTCCTTCTCGTCATCGCCGTCCACGCGTAACGTCAGATCCACCCCCTGACTCGCTCCAAGCATCATCACGCTCATGATGCTCTTTCCATCGATCGTGCGACCGTCGTTGCTGAGCTTCACCACGCTCGCGAATTTCTGTGCGGTGTTCACGAACTTCGCCGCAGCGCGGGCGTGCAGCCCGAGCTTGTTGATGATCGTGACAGCCGTTTCGATCATCGCGGTTCGCGTTACGGCTCCGTGCCGATTTCGCGGTGACGTACCAGAACGTTCTGCATCTGCGCCGAGAAGTGCACGCCGAGTCGATCGGCGACGTACACCGATCGATGTTGCCCTCCGGTGCATCCGAGTGCCACGGTCATGTAGCTACGATTGCTCGCCTCGAAACGCGGTAGCCAACTCTCCAGGAAACGCAGTATGTCGGCGCACAGTTGCTGCACGTCGTCTTGGCCTTCGAGGTATGTCACGACCTCTGGATCCTGGCCTGTCAGTGCCCTCAGGTTGACTACCCAATAGGGATTTGGCAGACAACGCATGTCGAAGACGAAGTCCGCGTCCACGGGCACGCCGTGCTTGAAGGCAAACGAGCGAAACAACAGAGAGAGCCCGCTGGCCGTTCGACCCACGACCCGGTGTTTCACCAGATCGCGAAGCTCCTGCGGCGTCGAGTGACTTGTGTCGATGGTGAGATCCGCGAGATCCGCGATGGGGGCCAGCACTCTGGTTTCCCTGTTCAGCGCTTCCCCCAGGCCGGTGCTCGAATCGGTGAGAGGGTGCTTGCGCCGGGTCTCGCTGAAGCGCTTGACCAGCACGTCGTTCGACGCGTTGAGGAACAGTATCTCCCGCTCCAGGGCTTGCCTGTCGAGGGATTCGAGGATCGAGGGAAAGCGCTCCAGATCCTTGCGCACGTTGCGCGCGTCGATTCCGACTGCGATCTGCTGCGCGTCGCCGCCCGATTCGTTGCGTACGCTGTCCACCAATTCCGGCAAGAGGCCCACCGGGAGGTTGTCGATGCAGTTGAAGCCGAGGTCCTCGAGCACGTGGATGGCGGTGCTCTTACCCGAGCCGGAGCGTCCGCTGATGATGATGAGCTTCATAGGTGGCCTGTAGCCACTAGTCCGCGGAAGAGGTCATGCAGGAATGCTACGCCAGTCGACCGACTTCGTCAGGCGCTGCGAGATACGTCTTCCCGGGGAGGAGGAAGCGCCTGCGCCGCCTCGTAGAGCTGGGAGTCGACACGCGCAGCCCTGAGCGCCTGGCGATATTGGGGGACGTCCAGCGCCTCCACGAGATGTGCGAGCAGCTTCAAATGCTCCTGCTCGGCCCCAACCGGGACCACCAGCACGAGCACCAGATCCACGGGGCCATGCTCAGGGGCATCGAAGTCGATGGGTTGCGCAAGTTGCAGGAGCGCCGCGACACTTGCGCGGCAGGTATCGAGACGGCAATGGGGTAGGCCAACCCCGTGGCCGAGGGCCGTGCTTCCGAGGCGTTCACGCTCCAGCAGAGCGTCGAAGAGCTCCACTGGCTCGACCCCCACGTGGCGTGTCGCGAGGAGCTCGCAGGCGTACTCCAGAACCTTCTTCTTGCTGACGAGTGGCACCTGCGCGCGGGTGCAATCGGGGGTGAGAACGGAAGTGATATCGAACATGACGGGGTCAGACCCCGTTTTCTGGAATCAATGCAGGGTTGATGGGCTCGACTGAAAAAGGGGCCTGACCCCTTCGGGCAATCGTCGCCTCATGAGTCGATTGCGGATGTGCTGATAGGTGACTCATGCCATGTCCGGTCAGTAGACGATGCGCTTGCGCTCGTTGGACGGCGGGATGCGCAGCGCTTCACGGTACTTCGCGATGGTGCGCCGCGCCACTTTCTTGGTCGTGGTCTGCATGATCAGCTTTTCGAGCTTCGAATCCGAGAGCGGCTTCTCCGGATCCTCGTCTGCAACCAGCTTCTTGATCAAGGCCTGGATGGCCGTGGCCGAAGTGTCGTCCACGCGACTGGAGAAGAAATACTTCAGCTCGAAGATTCCGCGCGACGTATGCATGTACTTCTGCGATGTGACCCTCGAGATCGTCGACTCGTGCATCTCCACCGCCTCGGCGATGTCCTTCAGCACCAGTGGTCGCATGGCTTCGGGGCCGTGTTCCAAAAACGCCTGCTGGCGCTCCACGATGCGCGTTGCGACTTTCAATAAGGTTTCGTTTCGCGCCTGGAGACTGTTGAGGAACTGGCGCGCCTCCTGAAGATGGTTGCGCAGGAAGGTATTGTCGGCACTGCGGCTGCCACGCTGGACGAAGCTTGCGTATTGAGGGTTGACCCTCACCCGTGGTGCGGAGTCGGGATTGAGCTCGACCTTCCAACGTCCCTTCTCCTTGCGGACGATGACGTCGGGTGTGATGTAGTCGGTGCCGGTGGAGTCGACCGCCGAACCCGGTCGCGGGTTCATCGTCTGAATGAGTGTCACCGCCTCGGCAAGCGCCTCGCGCTCGAGGTGGGTGCGGCGAAGGAGCAGATTGAAATCGCGACTCGCCAGAAGCTCCAGATGGTTCTCCACCAGGTCGATGGCGGCGGCAACGCAGGGCCCATCCTCGGTGCATTGGCGAAGTTGAATCAGCAGGCACTCGCGAAGATCTCTCGCCGCCACGCCGGCGGGATCGAATTGCTGGACGAGGTGCAGCACGGCCAGCACCTCGTCGGTCTCTACGTCGTCGTCTTCTTCGAAGCCCGAAGCGACCTCTTCGATCGAAAGCGTCAGCATGCCGTCGTCGTCGATCCCATCGATGATGGCAAGCGCAATTGCACGATCCCGTTCCGTGGTGGGCGTGAGATTGAGCTGCCACTCCAAGTGGGCCTGCAGGGTCTCCTGGGTGCTGTTACCGGAGTCGATGTCGAAGTCGGCGTCGGAAGACGGGCTGCTCGTGGTCAGTGTCGGATAGACGTCCTCCCAGCTGCTATCGACCGGAAGTTCCTCTGGGATCTCGTCTTGCCATTCAGCATCGGTGGCCCCGACCTCGTCTTCATCGGGGTAGGCATCGACCATCACCTCGGCGGCGGCTTCGGTGTGGTTCTCGCCCTCGAGATCGATCTCGTCGAGACTCACATCGATGTCGGATCCGTCGCTCGCGTCTTCTTCGGACTCGGGTGGCGTCTCAGTGGTGCCGTTCACCAGCTCGTCTGCGGCTTCTTCCGCTTCCGCGTTGTCGTCGTCGTCCTCCACGAGCTCCAGCATTGGATTGGTCTCGACCGCCTGCTGAATAGCCGCTTCGAGCTCGAGCGTGGAGAGCTTCAGCAAGCGGATCGCTTGCTGAAGCTGCGGCGTCATGGTGAGTTGATGACGCTGACCGATGATCAGCTGTTGCTTCATAGAGTCATGATACTGAGGCCTCTCGGCCCAGCTCAACAATACTAGAGCGTGAATTCGTCGCCCAGATAAACGCGTCTGACACCCGTATCAGCGAGTATAGCCTCGGGGTTGCCCTCGGCGATGATGTGCCCCTCGTTTAGAATGTAGGCTCGATCACAAATGTCCAAAGTCTCCCTCACGTTGTGATCGGTGATGAGCAACCCGATGCCCTTGCTCGTGAGCTGGCGGAGCATGTGCTTGATGTCGGCGACCGAAATGGGATCGACCCCGGCGAAAGGCTCGTCGAGCAGAATGAACGCCGGCTCGAGCGCCAGTGCGCGCGCGATCTCGACGCGGCGTCGCTCGCCACCCGAGAGACTCATGCCGAGCTGCTTGCGTATCTGTGTGATGTGAAACTCTTCCAGCAGATCTTCCATGCGCGCGTGTCGCTCGCCTTGACTGAGATTACGGTTGAGCTCCAGCACGGCGAGAATGTTGTGTTCTGCCGAGAGCTTGCGAAACACGCTTGCTTCCTGCGGAAGATATCCGATGCCGCGACGTGCCCGGCGGTGCATTGGCAGGGCTGTGATGTTGTCGTCGTCGAGTGAGATCTTGCCCTTGTCCGTGGAGATCAACCCCACGATCATGTAGAAGCAGGTGGTCTTGCCGGCGCCGTTCGGTCCGAGAAGACCAACGGTCTCGCCACTTTCGATTCTGAGCGAAACGCCATCCACCACGTCGATGCCGCGGTAGCGTTTGCAGAGACCTTCTGCGCTCAAGCACGCCATCAGTCGTTGTCGCGACCTCTGGGGTAGACCACCATCTCCACGCGTGAGCTCGTTTCACCGCCTCGGGCATTGACCACCTTGTCGACGATGTTGTATTCAATGTACTCGCCTCGAAAGCTGTCCTCCGCCTGCTTCAGCTCCGCTTCACCTTCGAGTACGACCTTCTGCACGTCGGTGTAGTAAGTGATGGTGCGGGCATTGGCTTCCACCACCGCGGCATCGATTTCGGGTAGTTGTTGGAAGTGGGCGAGCGTGCCTTCGGCCGTGATGTAGATCACCTCACCGTCCTTGGTGTAAATGGTGAGCTGGTCGGCATTCACGTGGAGCGAGCCCTGATCGAGCTGCACGTTTCCGGTGTAGGTCGCAATGCCATCACGCTCGCTGATCTGCGCCCGGTCTGCAGTGATGTGGATGGGCTGCTCGGAGTCCCCCGGCAACGCGAAGGCCCCGTCGACCAGCATCAGGCCGGCGCCGAGCGCAACGAGAAGACGCGAGGTCTGGTTAGAGCGTTTCCGGTAGGACAACGGTGTGCACACCCGAGTACAAGGTCAGCTGGCCGGTCTGGAGGTCCGCTCTGAGTCCGTGTGCGGTCGTACGGCCAGTGTGGGTTTCGATCATAACAGCTTGGTCGGTTTCTGCGTATTTGCGGTCCGGGTACAGCGTTAGAGCGCTCGTCGTCACCTCGATGAAGTTGCCTTCGCTGGAGCGGCGTTCGAGTTTCACGTCGTCGACCAGCTCCACGACTTCCCTCGACCCGGTCTCGGCGCCGACTTCGTGATGAATGGTGCCCGCCACCGACGAGACTTCCCAAGGTGAGGGGTCCTCGAAGAGAATCAGATGAGGCGCGACGAGCTCTGTGATATTGCGCGCCGTGTAGTGCGACACCCGATCGGCGCGCATACGGTAGCGCAGCTCCCCCAAATGATCGAACTGGCTGATCTCGGCGCCCTCCATGTAGAAGTCCGGCTCCTCGTCGAGCTCACGTGGAAACGACTCCCGGGGGGGCGATTCGAGGCCTTCCCAGGTCACGAGAAAAATGAGGACCACCACGATGGCGAGCGCTAGCCAATAGCTTCGTTTCATTGCACTCACAGTCCCTCAAAGGACTGTCACCACAAGGGCCAGAGAGGGTGTTTTAAAACACCCTCTTTTACAACACCCCTATGAGGAGGATGCGTTCAGGTAGGTAGCTAGGCCTTTCGACAAGGTGCCCTGGGCATGCATCACGAGCTCGCAGGCCTCTCGCGCGGCGCCGCGGCCGCCATCGAGCGCGGTGACCCAGTCCGCCCTGTCGCGGACCAATGGATGGGCATCGGCCACCGCGATGGACAATCCCACGCTCAGCATGATGGGAAGATCCGGCAGGTCGTCGCCGACATGTGCCATGGCCTCCAGCGCAACCGCAGCTTCGCTGCTGAGTTGCTCGAGGGCTTGCGCCTTGTGTAGCACGCCCTGCCGCACGTGCCCGATACCGAGGTCGACAGCGCGCCGCTCGACCATGGCCGACTCACGGCCCGAAATGATCGCCACGTCGACGCCGCTCGCGATGAGCATTTTGATGGCGTGACCGTCCTGGGTATGAAATACCTTCAGCGCTTCACCGTCGGCTCCGTAGTAGAGACGCCCGTCGGTGAGCACACCATCGACGTCGAAAATCACGAGCCTGACGTGGGATGCCTTCTCTATGACCTCTTTCGGATACGAATGTTTGTACGCCACTCGAGTCACCTTGCGGTTCGACCGCACCCCGTCAAAGGACGTCCGCGTGCTTCGGCTGCAAGAGGCAGGTGCTGTCTGTGCTACCGGTCGCCGTCAGTGGTGATGGTAGAGCAGCATGTTGTATCCGAGCCAGGACAGCAGCAGCACACCGCCCTCGAATTTCGTGATCATTGCGCGCGAACCCATTCCGTAAGCAAACAGCACGAGCAGAAGCGTCAGCGCCAGCATCATGCCGTAGTCGCGCCACAGAACCGACGGCGGGAGCTCGGTGGTTGTGATCAGCCCTGGCACCGCCAGCACGGCGAGGATGTTGAGAATGTTGGAACCCACCACGTTGCCAATCGCGATGTCCGCATGGCCCTTCAAAGCGCTGGTGATGGTGGCGGCGAGCTCCGGCAAGCTGGTCCCGACTGCCACGACGGTAAGGCCGATGATGAGCTCGCTCACACCGAGGCCCCCGGCAACGGTCACAGCCGCCCACACCAGGATCTTGGCGGAGCCGAGCAGAACCAGCAGCCCGGTCACGAGCCAGTAGAACCCAACGCGGGTGGAGACGTCCGGAATCTCCTCGAGCTCTGCGAGTGATTCGTCGACGAGCTCAGGGTGCTTTTTCTGCTCGCGAATCAGCCGCGCGAGAATCAAGGCAAGGCCCACCAGCAGGATCACCGAATCCCAGAACCCGATATTGAGATCGAACAGCGTGATCAGCGCCGCAAGGGTGGCGCCCATCAGCCATGGCAGCTCCGATCGCAGCACTGCAGGCGCAAAGGGCAGAGGCGCGATGATGGCGGTGACTCCGAGCACCAGTCCGATATTGGCGATGTTCGAGCCGATGGCGTTACCGATGGCGAGAAGCGGTTTTCCTGAGGCGGAGGCAGTGATGGCGACGAGGATTTCGGGAGCGCTGGTGCCGAGAGCGACCACCGTGAGGCCGATGAGCATCTTCGACATCCCCAGATTCTTGGCCGTGACGGCTGAGCCGTTGACGAATCGGTCGGCGCTCCATACAAGCGTAACGAACCCGAAGATGAGCGATAGAACGGCAAGCCACATGTATGTCTGGGAATATCGGAGGGAAGAGTATCGTGAGTGTCATGCGCGCGATTGCCGCCACATTAATGGTGTCACGCGGCGCTTTGCAAGAAGACAATGTTACTTATTTACACCTATTCCTGGGTTGGGTAGATACGAAGCAGCCTGCGGCGTGCGAATTGCTCGCCCTCGGACGGTGCCGCCGGGGGCCATGGTGCCGAGTGATCGGCGATGCGGTCTGCGCCGCGAATGGCTTGCGCATTGGGGTATAGTTGAGCGCCGCGTGGAGGCCGGGCTCGACATGGAAAATAATATGGTGGAAATGCGGGAACTGCGCTACTTGCGCGGCGAACGGCTCATTTTCGACGGCATCGAGATCGAGATTCCGCGAGGCAAGATCACCGTGATCATGGGACCGAGCGGCAGCGGAAAGACCACCTTGCTGCGCCTGATTGGGGGTCAGATCAGGCCGTTATCGGGGGAAGTCCTGTTCGATGGGCTCAGTATTCCGACACTCTCGCGCAGGGAGCTCTTCGAGGCACGCAAACGCATGGGCATGCTGTTCCAGTCGAGTGCCCTTTTTACCCATCTCAATGTCTTCGACAACGTGGCCTTTCCGATACGTCGACACACGCGGTTGTCTAACGATCTCATTCGCGATCTGGTGCTGATGAAGCTCAACGCGGTGGGATTGCGCGGCGCAAGGGATCTGTCGCCGGGGCAGCTGTCGGGTGGAATGGCTCGCCGCGTTGCGCTGGCTCGCTCGATAGCCCTCGACCCCGACATGATCATGTACGACGAACCCTTCACCGGACAGGATCCTATTGCCATGGGCGTCGTGATTGACCTCATCCGCGGGCTCAACCGGGCGCTTGGGCTCACGAGCGTGGTGGTCTCGCACGACATTCAGGAGTCTCTCGAGCTCGCCGACAAGGTCTACGTCATCGCGGACGGGCACGTCATCGGCAGCGGCCGACCCGAGGACCTCATGCGGGAGCCCACTCCCCGCGTGCGGCAGTTCATCAATGGGATACCCGACGGTCCGGTGCCGTTTCATTATCCCGCGCAGAGCTATCGCGAAGACATCCTCGGGGGTGTCAACTAGTGGTGGCTGCCGCACTGTTTTTCGATCGGGCAGCGCAATAGATGTTCAGACGCCTGCGGCTCATCGGCCAGGCGGGTCTCGAGATTCTCGGCACCATGGGGCGCGCGGGGATCATCTGGTGGAGCTCCGTTTTCTGGTGGCCCGATCGGCTGGAGTGGTGGATGCTGCTGATCCGCCAGATCTACGTTGTCGGCGTGTTGTCCGTGGTGATCATCGCGTTGTCGGCGTTTTCCATCGGCGCAGTGCTCGCGCTTCAGTTCTATACCCAGCTCGCGCGATTCGGAGCGGAGAACAACGTCGGTCTCGGCGTCGCGTTGACGCTTATTCGTGAGCTCGGGCCCGTGGTGACGGCGTTGCTTTTCGCCGGGCGCGCCGGGTCGGCGCTCACCGCGGAGATCGGGTTGATGAAGACCACCGAACAGCTCGACAGCATGGAGATGATGGGCATAGATCCGCTGCACGAGGTGGTGGCGCCGCGCCTTTGGGCGGGCTTCATCTGTCTGCCGCTGCTCGCTGTGATGTTCAGCGTGGTCGCCATCTGGGGGGGGTCCATCGTGGGTATCGACTGGCTCGGCATCGATGAGGGAACCTTCTGGGCGGGCATGCAGGACGGTGTCGTGTTTCGTGAGGACGTGTTGAACGGCATCATCAAGACGTTGGTATTTGCCGTGGTGGTGACGTGGATCGCCGTGTTTCAGGGGTATGATTGCGTCCCGACCGCAGAAGGGATCGGCCAGGCAACGACCCGCACGGTCGTATACGCCTCGGTCTGGGTGCTTGCGCTCGACTTCGTCCTGACCCTCGTCATGTTTGGAGATTTTTGAATGTACATGCGCACTATTGAGATCATGGTTGGCGCCTTCATGCTGGCCGGCGTGCTGGCACTGGTGTTCCTGGCAGTGGAGGTGAGCGGTGTCAACATCGGCACCGCGCCCGGCACATACACTTTGCACGCAAGGTTCACCGATGTCTCAGGGCTCCCCGGACGCGCGAAGGTGAGTCTCGCAGGGGTCACCGTCGGTCGAATCTCGGGTGTCAGGGTAGACGTCGAGTACGCGGAGGCAGTGGTGACCATGGAGATCGAAGAGCGTTATCGGTTCAGCACCGACACCGGCGCGAAGATCCTGACGGAAGGTATACTTGGAGGACGTTACGTCGCTCTGGTCCCCGGTGCCGATGAGGAATATCTCGTCGAGGGCGACACCATCGAGGACACCCAAGGCGCCATGATCTTCGAAGACCTGGTAGGTGACATGATCACGAGCATAGGCGCGGACTGAACATGGCGGACAGATGGCGAGCGAGGCTCTCGCTCATCCTGCTGGTGTGGGCCCCGTTGTGTGTGCAGGGGAAGGATACGTTAGAGCGAGGCCCCCACGCGGTGGTCGAGGAAGCCACCAGCGCGTTGCTCGTAGTGATTCAGCAGGGCCAGAGCTATTTCGACGAGGACCCGGAGCGTTTCTACGTGGAAGTCGCCTCTACGCTGGGCCCCATCATGGATTTCGAGCGCTTCGCGCGCTCGGTCATGGCGGTGTATGCCAAACGGGCGACCCCGGCGCAACGCGAACGCTTTGCCGAGTCGTTCAAATGGGGTTTGGTCAGGACCTACGCCAAGGCGCTCCTTAGCTTCGACAACGAGGTGATCCGCGTATTGCCGCCGGACGGCAAGGCGCGTCGCCGGCCCGACCGTGAACGTGTGAAGATGGCGGTGGTAAGCACCTCTGGCGCGATATTTCCCGTCGAATACAGCATGGTGCTCGAAAAAGACGGACAATGGCGGCTCAGAAACGTGATCATCAATGGCATCAATCTCGGGCTTGTCTATCGCGATCAATTCGCCGAAGCGATGAGGGATCGAGAGAACAAAGGCGACATCGATCTCGTCATCGATCATTGGTCGGTGAGCGCGGCCGTGGATACGGCGTCGGAAGGCGCTGATCAGTGACGGCAATTGTCGAGCGTGCGGCCCCGGGTGAGCTGCGCGTCGTCGGGCACATCGATTTCGCGAACGCGAATGAAATGAGAGCGCAGGGCGAGCGTCTGATCGAGTCCGAAGCGTGTGATGTGCGTGTTGATCTAACGGCTTTGAGCGCTGGTGGTAGTGTCGCCATTGCCGTGCTTCTGGCGTGGTTCCGACATGCATCGCTCCTGGACCGTGCGATCAGCTTTTCGAACGTGCCGTCGGGGCTCGTCAACGTAATCGAGTTCAGCGGTCTTCAAGACGTACTTTCCATAGAGGCCGACTGAGAGTGGACGCGGATGTTCTGGGTGGTGTCGTGCGAGCGCAGTTTCCCAACGCGCGCGTAGAGGTGCGTGGCGGCGACGGCCGCTATGAAGTGATCATCGTCTCTGAAGCGTTCCGCGATCTTTCCCGTGTCAAGCGTCAACAGCTCGTCTATGGCTGCCTTACCGATCACATCAAAGATGGAAGTGTCCATGCCGTGACGATTCAGGCGAAGACCCCCGACGAAGTTTGAACCATGACTCGTGCATTTGAGGAAACTTCTAAAAGCTCCGTAGGGGCCGCTTCAGCCGGGGGCGCCTTAGCCGCGATTGCTGGTGAGGTGGCGCCAGTCACTTCGTGCCTGACACCCTATTCGTGGCTAAAGCCCGTCGTGCGGCGAAGTGTTGTCGTGCAGGTTCCGGTTTTCTCGAGCTGCAGGTAAGCGAGGCCACGAATGGATAGATTCATCGTCTGCGGTGGCGCGCGGCTCTGCGGAGAGCTCGAGGTATCCGGCGCGAAAAATTCCGCGTTGCCGATTCTTGCAGCCACGCTTCTCGCGGACGAACCTGTGACCATCTCGCGGCTCCCGCACCTGCACGACGTCACCACCATGATCGAGCTGTTGGGTTCGCTTGGGGTGGAAGTGGTGATCGACGAACGGATGAACGTGCAGGTCAATGGTCCTTCCATCACGAGCTTTCGGGCGCCCTATGATCTCGTGAAGACCATGCGGGCGTCGTTCGTCGTGCTGGGCCCCATGCTGGCGCGATATGGCGGCTGCGAAGTGTCGCTGCCGGGTGGGTGTGCCATCGGGCCGCGACCGGTGGACCAACACCTGAAGGGCCTCGCCGCGCTCGGAGCCGACATAAAGATGCAGGATGGTTATGTGTTGGCCGCAGTGAATGGACGTCTGCGCGGCGCGCGGATCTTGATGGACATGGTCACGGTGGGCGGCACCGAGAATCTCATGATGGCGGCAACGCTTGCTCAGGGCACGACAGTGATCGAAAACGCCGCCCGCGAGCCCGAGGTGGTGGATCTCGCGCTGCTCCTGAACAAGATGGGTGCAAAGATCAGCGGTCATGGCGCAGACACTATCGTGGTGGAAGGCGTCGAGCATCTCAGCGGGTGCGAATACGAAGTGATGCCGGATCGAGTGGAAGCCGGCACTTATCTGATTGCCGCGGCGTCGACTCGCGGTAAGGTCAAGCTCAACGGTATTGATCCGATGCTTCTGGACTCGGTGTTGCTCAAGCTCGAAGAGGCAGGCGCCGAGCTCAGCCGCGGCGATGATTGGGTGGCCATCGACATGCACGGCGAGCGACCGCGGGCAGTCGATGTGCGAACGGCCCCGTACCCCGGTTTTCCAACGGATCTTCAGGCGCAGTTTCTTGCGCTGAACACCATCGCAAAGGGCACCAGTCGAGTGATCGAAACGATCTTCGAGAATCGCTTCATGCACGTTCAGGAGATGAACCGCATGGGCGCCGACATCGCGCTCGAAGGCAACACCACCGCGATCGTGAACGGGGTCGAGGCGCTGAAGGGTGCGCCCGTCATGGCGACGGATCTTCGCGCATCGGCGAGCCTCGTGATTGCGGCACTGGTGGCGCAAGGCGAGACGACTATCGATCGCATCTACCACATCGATCGTGGGTATGAATGCATCGAGGAGAAGCTCCAGCAGCTCGGTGCGCAGATTCGGCGGGTCTCGTCGTGAGGCCGAGGCTCACCATCGCGCTCACCCGTGGCCGGATGGTCGAGGAGGTGCTGCCCCTCTTGCGCCAAGCCGGTGTGGCACCCGAGGAGTCGATGAACGCGTCGCGCAAGCTTATCTTCGACACTGTCGCGACGGGTGTTCGGATCATTGTGATGCGTAGCGAGGACGTGCTCGTCTACGTCGAGCGGGGGTCAGCCGACCTCGGGATCACGGGGAAGGATACGCTCCTCGAGCGCGGGGGCTCGGGTTATTACGAACGCCTCGATCTCGGTATCTGCGCGTGCCGCCTGATGACCGCTGCACCGAAAGATGCGCCGCCGGTGCAAGGACGCCTGCGTGTCGCCACCAAGTTCGTGAACATTACCCGTCGCTACTTTGCGCTTCAGAGTCGTCAGGTGGATGTGATCAAGCTGTTCGGCGCAGTAGAGCTGGCACCCATCATCGGCCTTGCCGATCAGATCGTCGACATCGTCGAGACAGGCACCACCCTTGCGGCCAACGGGCTCGTGCCACTCGAGACCATTGCCGAGATCTCGGGTCGTGTCGTCGTGAACAAGGCCGCCATGAAGATGAAGTATGCGGTGATATCCGATCTTGTCTCGCGCCTCGAACAGGCCGTTGGGAAATCGCACTCGGCGCGGGGCTCGTGACGACGGTGAAGATTCGAATTCTCGATAGCGCGCGACCGAGTTTCGATCAGGACCTCGATGACGTGCTTGCGTGGGATCGCTCCGAGGACGATGAGGTCATCGCGAGCGCTCGGCGCATCGTCGAGGACGTGCGAACACGCGGCGACGAAGCCGTCCTCGAGTACAGCAAGCGTTTCGATGCCGTTGAGGCAAGCTCGGTCCAAGAGCTTGCGGTGGCACCCGATGAGCTTGCGGCGGCTCTGGCTGCGCTCCCATCCGCGGATCGGGAGGGATTGAAATACGCAGCCGCTCGCATTCGCGACTATCACACACGTCAGATGGAGGAGTCGTGGGAGTTCGAGGACGAACACGGAAATCGACTCGGGCAACGCATCACGCCCCTTGAGCGGGTGGGCGTGTACGTGCCGGGCGGCCAGGCGGCTTATCCGTCGAGCGTGCTCATGACGGTGGTGCCTGCGCGCGTTGCCGGTGTCGAACAGGTCGTGATGACCGTTCCGACGCCCGCAGGCGAGATCAACCCGCTCGTGTGGGCGGCGGCAGCGCTTGCCGGCGTCGACGAGGTGTATCGCATCGGTGGCGCGCAGGCGATTGCCGCACTCGCTTATGGGACGGACAGCATCGACAAGGTACACAAGATAGTGGGTCCGGGCGGTGCCTATGTTGCGGCGGCCAAGCGGTTGGTCTTCGGGCCCGTCGGCATCGACGTCATCGCAGGCCCTTCTGAGATTCTCGTGGTCGCCGACGGCTCCACCCCGCCGGAGTGGGTTGCCATGGACCTGTTCTCTCAGGCCGAGCACGACGCGGCGGCACAGGCCATTTTGCTGACGCCCGATGGCGGGTATCTCGACGCGGTACGACGCTCGATGGAGAAAGACCTCGCGGGCCTGGAGCGCAGCGCAATCGTCGATGCATCGCTGAGCCGTCGTGGCGCGCTCATCAAAACTCGGGATCTGGACGAGGCGATAGCAATCGTCAATCGCATCGCTCCTGAGCATCTCGAGCTCGCGGTGCGCGATCCGGACGCGCTTCTACCGCTCGTGCGTCATGCCGGCGCCATTTTCGTCGGCGCCCACAGCGCCGAGGTGTTGGGCGATTACGTCGCGGGGCCGAGTCACGTGCTGCCGACGTCCGGCGCCGCTCGATTCTCGTCCCCGCTTGGGGTATATGACTTTCAGAAACGCTCATCGATCATTCGCGTGAGCGAGCAAGGAGCCTCGGAGCTCGGGCGGGTGGCTGCCACGCTCGCGCGGGGGGAGGGCTTGACGGCCCATGCGCGAGCGGCGGAATACCGGATCCGGGGATTCGACGACAATTCCTAGCTGGTTCCTGTCCGGAAACTGCCTGGCGAATTTCTGGACAAGAACTAGCGCCCTATTGGCCGAGCTGGGGTCGCAGGATCGCAACCGCGGTGAGCTCGATGACGGATTGCCCGCGCAGCACTTCCATCGCGATTGGGCTGCCCGGAGCCACCATGGTGATGTGCTGAGTGGCGCGTTGGCGATCCCGAGCCTCCATGCCGTTGATGGAGAGAATGA